>JABGZQ010000067.1 GCA_018674655.1 Fidelibacterota bacterium
GTTTTATTCATTTTCTTTATCCTTTATTCGAGCCAGAGGCATTTCATTTTACGATCGCCCATTCCCATGTTGAGCCATTTCTTTTATTTTTGAAATTCCCTAAGCGGTTTATAACCATTCATCAATGAATATTCCCCAAGCCGCGTTTTCTTATTTTGTCTGATTTTGTAGGCAGATTTTTTTGCAGATGCGGTTGCGGAAAAAACAACCTTCATTTCCATCCAAAACTCTTCCAATGTCCCCATTTCCACACCAAATGCTTCCTGCATTACTTCATCACAGGACATACCATAAATTTCATATTCCTCACACATATCCTGGTATTGAGATAATATGAGTGTTTCTCCGGATATCTCATATTTGAATTCTGGTCCCTCTTCGCATTCTATCTGACCATCATATTCTTCACAGTATTTCCAGGTAAACGTTGAGTCTGTCGACACCCATTCAATATCAGATTTCTCTCTGAATCCTTCAAAAGTTTCATCTATTTCTCCTGTGCCATCTTCATTGATTATAATGATGATTTCTTCGGGCATAAAGAATTCATCATCTAAAAGAATATTTTCATTGGCTAATATTTCCATACCCATTTCAGTTAAAGACCCGGAGACAGTGGCATATCTTGTAGAATCAATGACAAATCCAGTATTATCAACATATAATTGTCGTATTAATGTATCTGCATTAATTGTTAATGAATGCTCTCCAATGGTATAATTGTAATTTTGACCTACAAATTCTAAATATCCTAAATTCGTATAAATATTTACTTGAGATCCGTTATATTGGTCGAGTGGACTATTATAATCAGTGATATTATAATTAATACTATAATCTTCTTCATATCCCTGAACACCTATAGTTATCCCATCAAACGTTTCATCAATAATAAATTCACTTAAAACATATGTACCGTCAGGTGTGCCGTTATGGAATGTGGAAACTTTCATGTCACCACTCATTTCTCCCATATACAACATTTGAGTTTTATTTAATTTTAAATACAGACCGCCATTGGCAGATGTCATATTCCAGGTGCCAATCAGAGGATTAATCTCTTCTTTATCTTCACAGGCCAGCATAATTAATGCTGAGAGAATTAGTGTTCGTTTTATCATGTTAAGTCCCTTTCTTTTGTGGGTATTTTTTGGCCATTCGATTTAATGACTCCATTTCCATTTTGAGAAATAAATCTGTAAGGTGTGGGCATAGGCACTTTTTTCGGGCTATTCCCGTTCTGCCAATGCTTCACTTCGTGGGTATCCCGATATAAGACATTGTAAGCATCAAAGGGGATAGTCCTGCCGTCAGGCATAGCAAAACCGATACAGCATTTTTTCACCACCTTCATATCCCAGTTATACTTGTCCTGGAACTGAATCATAATGATGCGAAATGCATTTTCGTCAGCAATTTTCTGGCGCCCTTTTTCCGTGAAGAAATCCTTTTTTACAGGGATACCGCAGACACAGGAGAAATCGTATAGCGTTTTCATAGAGTTAAAACTGGATGAAGCAGACCACAATCCTTCGATGGCTTTTTTATAAATGGGCCGTGGGTCTGTATAAATAGTATTAATAAATTGGTCCATATAAGGATCCAGATCAATAAAGCGCGGAATGGGTTTAACTTTTTTCCCCTTAATGTAGGCATAGGTGAGTGCGATCTCAGACGGTTGGCTGCAGGGCAGCGGCATAAAATCCGTTTTGCGGAACATACCATCGGTTTGCTTTTCCAGTCGATCCATGATTTCTGTATTGGTGACTCGATCCATGGGATTCATATCATGGTCATAGCGCCCGGCGAAAAATGCGGGCTGAAAGTTGACGCCGCGAATGCCCTTGGTCTCAATGCCAAATTCTACAATTTTGCCCACTTGGTCTTCATTCACACCGCGCTGAATCACCGCCGCCAAATTAATGGGTAAGCCATGTTTTAGCATATTCTCGATCGATTTCATTTTAATGTCCGCCAACTTCGCCCCGCGAATTTTTTGATGCACCTCGTCTGTAAAGCCGTCAAACTGAAGGTAGATTTCTAATTTATTTTCACTCACATCCACTAAGCGTTTGATTAAATCTTCGTCCTGGGCAAACTTGATGCCGTTGGTGTTAATCATGACCACTTCTGTGGGGCGATCCACCGCTTCTTTAACCGCTTCTACAATTTGGGGATGCATGGTGGGTTCTCCACCGGAGAATTGAATCACAGCGCCCACGCCCTCCTGCTCGATGAAGCCATCTAAGGATGCTTTAACTTGATCCATGGTGAGATAGGCGGATCCTTTGCTATCGGCAAAACAGGTGGGGCATGCCAAGTTGCAGTCATCGGTGAGATCGATAAGCCCGAGACACATGTGCTGCTCGTGGTCTGGACAAACGCCACAGTCATACGGGCAGCCCCGCTCTACTTCGGTAGGGAATTTTAAAGGTATGTCGCCGGGGCGGTTATATTTCTGGGCGTGGAGGTACCAGTCCGCATCAGAATGGAGGAGACAGGATTCAAAACCGTGTTCTCGGCACCATTTACGAAGAACTATTTTATTATCGTCAGTACGAATGATCTTTGCATCCACCACACGCAAGCATTTGGAGCAGAGGCTTTGGGTATGCTCTAAATACACATAGTTCCGCCGTTGCCGGGGATTTTCTAATATATTCGTCTTTTCTACTGCAAACATGGTTGCCTACCTTGTTTCTATTTTCAAAATTCCCCCGAAAATCTCTCCCCCAATTTAGATCATTGAATCAAATTTGTTTGAATAAATGCCTTATTTTCATTTATCCAACCCCTGGTGCCATAGCCATAAGTAGTAACACAACAATGACGGGAATACTACATGCTGTAATTGTAGATGTTTTAAACCGTCTTTCTTGAATTCGTTTTTCGTATCCCGATTCATATTCAGATTTTCCATTTTGCGATACTTCAATATTTTCGGGCACGTTCACCCCTCTAATCCGATCAATAAAATAAGGAATCCCAAAAAATGTAATTGTCAATCCTGCACCAGCAGAAATTGCATTATCAATGTCCCAATCACCTGTTTTGATATCTTTGTCAGCTTGGTCATAACCCATTTGGTAATAATCTATTGATTCTAACGAAGCCTGAAACCCCACGACCTTTTTTGGAATGATATCTGCTTTTTTAATCGTCACAGACCCGAAAGATGTTGATACGACATACGTATCATCCGTTTCTGCTGTAATGGTTCCAGAAACTTTATCCCCAGATTTGAGATA
>JABGZQ010000032.1 GCA_018674655.1 Fidelibacterota bacterium
ACAAATCAAGATTTAATTGCATCTGCCCAAACAGGGACCGGAAAAACAGCTGCCTTTGGATTGCCTTCAATTCAACTTGCACAAGTAGAGGATAAATCCACTCAAACTTTGGTACTTTGTCCTACAAGGGAACTCTGCGTTCAAATCGCCCGTGACCTAGCTGACTACTCAAAATATATGAAGGGAATTAAAATTTTAGCAATCTATGGCGGCGCAAGTATTCAGCCCCAGATAAAATCTCTGAAAAAGGGTGCGCAAATTGTAATTGGTACCCCGGGTAGAGCTAAAGATCTCATCAAACGAAAAAAACTAATACTCAATAACGTTTCTCGAGTTGTTTTAGATGAAGCAGATGAAATGCTCACGATGGGATTTAAAGAAGATCTCGAAGACATTTTGGCTACGACTCCCAAGGAGAAGCAAACACTTCTCTTTTCTGCAACCATGTCTAAAAAAATTATTTCTATTACAAAAAAATATATGAATGATTCTTTAGAAGTGTCGGCGGGAAAAGCAAATTTGGGTGCTGAAAATGTGGATCATATTTACTATATGGTTCAAGCCAAGGACCGCTATGAAGTCCTAAAACGTATAGCGGATATAAATCCAACCATATACGGTATTGTTTTTTGTCGCACCCGTCGTGAAACCAAAGAAGTATCCAATAAACTGATGCATGATGGATATAATGCCGACGCCATACATGGTGAATTGTCACAAGACCAACGCGATGAAGTCATGAATAAATTTCGGAAACGCCAGTTGCAAATTTTAGTGGCTACAGATGTGGCCGCCCGGGGTTTAGATGTGAATGATCTCACCCATATTATTAATTACAATTTACCGGACGATTCAGAAATTTATACCCATCGAAGCGGACGAACTGGGCGTGCCGGTAAAAGCGGCGTATCCATTGCCATTATTCATACACGTGAAATTCGGAGGCTCCATGAGATTGAGCGAATTTCAGGTATTTCTTTTTCAAAAGAACTGGTCCCCAATGGAATCGATATCTGCCAAACACGCTTGTATGCCCTCATTGATAATATTAAACAAGTGGAAGTAGACAATAAACAGATTGGTCCATTTTTACCTGCAATTTATGAAAAACTTTCTTCCCTCGACCGAGAAGAACTCATTCAACATTTTGTATCTACTGAATTCAATCGATACCTATCCTACTATAAGAATGCCAGAGATATCAATACTTCTGGTAAACATGGGGATAGCAGAGGTGGTAAAAGAGGAAAAAAGGGTAAAGGACAAAGAGCAACGGGTCCATTTACGAATTTTTATATTAATGTGGGTTATGTAAGTAAATTGAACCCCGCTCGACTCATTGGATTAATTAATGAAAGCTTAGGATCATCCAATGCGGAAATCGGTCATATTGATATCAAAAAAACTTTTTCATTCTTTGAAATAGAAAAGGCCAAAGAAGCTCAATTAGTGAAAGGTATTCAGGGAAAGGAATTTGAAGGTAGACCCATCGCACTTGAAATTTCCCAAGAAAAGCCCGAAAGAAGATCCAAATCAAAAGATAGATCTTTCAGTAATGTAAATAGAAAAAGAGGCAAACGTAAAGGTAGCGGTGGTCGACGAAAGAAACGACGCCGGTAACCGATAGATTAAACTATTTACATTATAACTGTTCCACGATCCCCACGGACGATATAAGATTTTCCGCCCATATTCTCAATCGCTTCAGCAATTGCTTCTGGATTGTTAGGTGCGTAGGCAAACATACATCCACCACCTCCGGAACCATTGATCTTACCACCCAATGCTCCTGCATCTAAAGCCGCATCTAACATGGATTCAATCTTAGGTGTACTTACTTTTAACACATCACGTAATACCGCATGGTGTTCCGTAAAAAGTGACCCTATTAATTCATGGTTTGGCTCATCTTTCTCCAATTCTGCTAATCCCTCATAGAGCAAATCCCTGTTTCTAAGGGTACCTTTAACGAGTTCAATTTCATCTTCTTTCAAATCTGAAAATTCAGCCTGATCATTCAATGCGTGAATTGTTAAATTTGGGTTTTTGTGCTTTAATTTTTGAATGAGTTTAATTCGAGAATCCCGACAACGACTTAAAATGCCCATAGTATCTTTGGGCTCGCAGGAATCCCCCAAAACAAAGGTACCCAAATTTGGATTCAATGTTTGAATAGACAAGGTTGGTTCAGATTCCAAATAGATGATATTCCCCACGGCAACAGAATATTGGTCCATCATTCCCCCCGGTTCATTGAATTCAGTCACTTCTGCTTTATAGGCCAATTCACCAATCTTTTGTTGATCCCACACTACAGGTTCATCGGCCATTCGAGATAAAAAATGAATCCAGCTCACCATGATGGCTGATGAACTGCTGGTACCGGAACGAATGGGGATTCCACTGGTAATTTCACATTCAAACCCGGATGAAAAAGTGAGCCCTTCCCTTTGGCAAATATTGATGCCGCTCTTGAAATAATCTCTGGGTTTTGTATAAGTTAAATCATCTAACGTAAAGGATTCCGAGTCTCCCAAATCCAATTTATGGAGAATATTTTTTTTATCTCCCCTCTTTTCTCCTTTTATCTCTGCCCTAAGGGAAATCGCCATGGCAATGACAGGAAGTCCAAGATAATCCTGATGCTCGCCAAAAAGACATATTCGCCCGGGAGTGCTGACTTGCATTTAGTTAGCCACAGAGAAAAATTAATAAAAGACTCTGTGCTATCTCCAGCTCTCTGGCAATCATTTCCAAACTTTAAACAGTCCAATGGATGCAATAATACCCAATCCACAAATCATCAATCCACTATCCGTATGGCCATAGATCAATTGCCCTACACCCAATAAAAATCCATACACTGCGGTACAGCCTAACACCATGGAAAGAATTCCATGAGGAACAGGCCAGGGTTCAGTAGAAACTCCATCAGAATATTTGACCCAACCGGGACCGCCGGGATTTACTTTCTTCACAAATTTCCGTAATGTTTCCTTATCGTCTGGTGGCGTGAAATAAGTCGCCACTACCCAAACAATAGTAGTGAGTACAGCGCCAATTACAATTTTTTGCCATCCTTCCAATCCTGAATTCCCAAAATTAAAATAGCCTGCAATAATAATGGAACTAATCATAGCCACAATTTC
>JABGZQ010000106.1 GCA_018674655.1 Fidelibacterota bacterium
AATATGTAAGTGGGATGGATATTCGGGTAGATCTAAGGGAGTTTCAGGATGAAAAAGCAGGTGAATACATTCTTCATCTTTACTCCAAGGTTTCGAACTCTCAAGGGGTTCCGTATATATTTTTTGAAGAGTTGGGAGCCAATCTGATTTTACTTTATTAAAAAATGATAGTGTATCTAGTGCACCCATGATGTAACCGCATACACCCATTTCATCCTCCAATAAAAAAGCCGATTCCGGTTCAAGATTGATATAAGGTCCTGCATAAATATGCCCCAAAACCTTTGGGTCATTATGAAGGTGTTCCGCTCCTGCCCCAGAATTTCCGGTTTTTAAACAAATTTCATAAACCAAATCATGATACATAGCATTATAGGGGATTATTTGGAATGGCATAAATATGATTATCGTTAATTAATCTATCATCATCCCAGTGCTTGTTTCAAATCCGCAATTAAATCATTTGCAGATTCTATGCCAACTGAATAACGAATTAAAGTATCAGAAATACCTGCTTTCTCCCGTTCAAGAGGACTCATGAGTGAATGAGATGTTTGAACCGGTCGGGTGACTAAGGTTTCTACCCCTCCCAAACTGGCAGCATTTATGGCAAATTCGAGGCGCTGAATAAATGCATCCGCCACTGCCACATCTCCTTCCAATTCAAAACTAATCATGGCCCCAAAACCACATAAGTATTCTTTGGCATTTTTATGACTTTTACTGGATTTTAATCCAGGGTAGTTCACTTGGGTTATTTTAGGATGATTTTCTAAAAAGTGTGCAATTTCCATTGCATTCTCACATTGGCGTTCCATTCTTAAAGACATTGTTTTCATTCCTCTTTGGAGTAAAAAACAAGAATTCGGGTCCAAAGATCCACCCAAATGAATTAACTTGGAATTAACCTGCGAAATATGCGCCTGACTACCCATAATCGCACCGGCCACTATATCCGAATGACCATTTAAGTATTTGGTGGCTGAATGAAGCGAAATATCAAATCCATTTTTTATGGGGCTAAAAAGAAGGGGCGATGCAAAGGTGTTATCGATCATTGAAACCAAGTTATGTTTTTTCGCAAATTGCACTACTGCATCCAATTTTGCCACATCCATCAATGGGTTTGTGATTGTTTCTACATAAATAACTTTTGTGTTGGACTTTAATTTTGACTCCCAATCTTCTGAATTCAAGGCATCAAAAAAGTCGAATTCAATTCCATATTCTGGAAGGTCATGAACCACATAATCTGCCGTGCCGCCATAGAGTGTATTATGGGCCATAATATGATCACCTGATTTTAAGAATGCAAGTAAAGCGGTCGTAATGGCACTCATACCCGATGAGGTAACCAGTGCAGCTTCTGCCCCTGATATCGCAGCCAATTTTTGATGAAGCACCACATGATTGGGTGTATTATTCAATCGAATATATCGAACAGAGTCGTAGGAGGTTTCTCCTTCATATTCGAAATTTGAACTTTGAAAAATAGGCATACTGACGGCACCTTTTATGCGAGGATTAGGCTCGCCGGCATGAATCAATTTTGTATCTATAGAAAAATCTTTATCAGTCATATGTGTTATCCTTTCATCCAAAAATATATTCTTCCTCATGACACCTTATGGCGACCACCATTGATAATGTTTTTCCTCGTATCCCTATCTGAGAATCCAAGGGACACCTATCGATCAAACATAAGAAATGTATTCAGGTAAATAAGCTCTCGCACGTATGGTTTGTTCAATATTCTCGGGTCGCGGAACTTGTGCTAAATTATTGTCAAATACATATTCAGCAACGGCAGTTGCAATTTTTAATGATATTTCACGAATATTCGTTAAGGGTGGATAAAGTCGCCCCTCATTAAAATCAGTTTGGCTAACCATTTCACCCAGCGTTTGAGCAGCAATAACTAACATTTCGTCTACTACCCGTGATGCCCTTGAAATGACAATTCCCAATCCTAACCCTGGGAAAATATACGCATTGTTTCCTTGTCCTGGATAAAACGTTTTTCCCTTGAATTCAACTGAATCGAATGGACTTCCACTTGCAAATATTGCCTTCCCGTCTGACCATCGATAGGCTTCTTCTGCAGTACATTCAGACTTAGTTGTTGGATTAGATAGCGCAAAAATGATTGGATGATCATTTAGATTTGCCATGGCTTCTATAACCGCTTTTGTAAAAACATTTGGTTGCCCAGCAACACCAATAATTACGGTGGGTTTTAATTGATGAACCACTTCGATAAAATTGGTTTCTCCCTCAATAGGATGGGCGAACTGTTCTTTATTTGGCGTTAAATGGTCTCGCCCTTTTACCACCAACCCGCGGGAGTCAAATAGATATATATTTTCTTTCGCATTCTGAGAATTGAGATCTGCCATTTCCTTTGCTCGGGTAATATCTTCTGCAATTCCAATGGCTGCTGACCCTGCACCATAAAATAATATTCGTTGTTCTGATAGAGATGATTTTAAATTTTTCATCGCAGTGAATAATCCTGCCAAGACAACGCTACCCGTTCCCTGAATATCATCATTGAAACAACAATAATGATTACGATATTTTTCTAAAAGTCGATATGCGTTTTGATTCGCAAAATCTTCAAATTGAACCAATGCATTAGGAAATACTTTCGCCACCGCTTTCATAAATTCATCGATTAATTCGTCATAGTCTTTGCCCGTAATTCTTTTATGTCTTAAACCGATGTACAACGGATCTTCTAGTAATTCTTCATTATTTGTTCCCACATCTATCGTAATTGGAATTGTTTTCCTCGGATTGATACCGGCACAGACGGTGTACAATGATAGTTTTCCCACTGGAATTCCCATACCATC
The DNA here is from genome assembly GCA_018674655.1 of Fidelibacterota bacterium. Lineage (GTDB taxonomy): Bacteria > Fidelibacterota > Marinisomatia > Marinisomatales > TCS55 > TCS55. The sequence goes on from JABGZQ010000106.1 coordinate 2,856, forward strand.
TGCCCCTAAATCACCCAAACCTAGAATGCGCTGACCATCGGTGACAACAATAACATCCACCTCTTTTCTCGGCCAATTTCTGAGTATTGTTTCAATACACCCTTTGTCATTATATGAGATGTACATCCCACGCGGTCGGCGAAAAATATGCCCATATTCCTGACATGCCTGCCCCACGGTGGGTGTATAAATAATGGGCATAAATTCTTCTATTTCATCTGTGATTAAACGATAAAATAATGTTTCATTTCGATCTTGAAGCGACATAAGATAAATATATTTTGCCATATTCGTGTCCAATGACCGAACGGTGGATAACACTTTCATCTTTTGTTCTGATTGTGTGGAAATGTGCGGTGGTAACAATCCTTCTAAATCAAGTAATTTTCTCTCCTGTTCAGAAAATGCAGTCCCCTTGTTTAACAAAGGATTATATAATAATGCCACACCTTTTAAATCTGATTGCATATCTTTTCTTGGATTGTCATTTCGACTCATGTATAAGTCACACCCATTCTTTTATTGTTATTAAATGGTTTATATCTCTGTATCAATAAATTTATACGATTACATTTCACCAGCACCTATAGAACTATGGTCATCATCCAGCCAAT
>JABGZQ010000030.1 GCA_018674655.1 Fidelibacterota bacterium
GTAATGGCTTCGATACGTTTTAATGCACGTTCCATAAAAGCGTCATAGATATTTTCTTGAATCAATGCTCTGGACGGACATGTACAAACTTCACCCTGATTAAATGCAAAAAGCACAAGCCCTTCAATTGCTTTATCAAGGAAATTGTCATCTTCTGCCATGACGCTATCAAAGAAAATATTGGGAGACTTTCCGCCCAATTCCAATGTAAATGGAATAATATTTTCCGATGCATATTGCATGATGAGGCGACCTGTTGTTGTTTCACCCGTAAAGGCAATTTTCTTTACGTCTGGGTGGGTGGCCAATGGCTTTCCAGCTTCAGGGCCAAATCCATTTACAACATTTACAACACCTGGTGGCAGTAAATCTGCAATAGCTTCAATCAGAAATAAAATTGAAACAGGTGTTTGTTCTGCTGGTTTCAATACAACGCAGTTTCCTGCTGCCAATGCAGGTGCCAATTTCCAAGCAGCCATGAGTATTGGGAAATTCCAAGGGATAATTTGCCCCACAACACCTAATGGTTCATGGATTTCCATTGAAACAGTACTGGCGTCTAAATCAGACACTTCACCCGATTCCGCACGAATTACACCGGCGAAATAACGGAAATGGTCAATGGTTAACGGAATATCCGCCGCATTTGTTTCACGAATTGCTTTTCCATTATCCCATGTTTCGACTAATGCGAGTTTTTCAAGATTTTCTTCAATCCGATCTGCAATTTTATTGAGCAAAGTGCTTCGTTCTGTTGCAGAGGATTTATTCCAAGTTGGCGCTGCTTTCCATGCAGCTTTAACCGCTAAATCAATATCATTCTTATTTGATTTAGGTACACTTGCAATGACGCTACCGTCAACAGGTGATTTATTTTCGAAATATTCACCATCTACCGGTGCTACCCATTCTCCACCAATATAATTTTCATATTGGGATTTAAATTTGGGTCTATTTGACATATTTAACTCCTATTTATTATTGTTATATAGGAGACTACTATGTTTTTAAAGAAAAATCAAGATGATTATATTTTTATATATATTTTTTTACGATACATCCAAGCCAGAATGAGCCAAAACATAAATACATGAAATAGTGCAAATAAAAAAGAGCCATTTAAATCTCCGGCTATTGGTTGAAATATTGTATTGTATAAATAGGAATATCCAGATGTGAGTGTTCCATCAAGGTCAAATTTAATTTTTAGAATCGTTTTGGTCCATAGACCTGAAGCTGCGAATAAAAATATTGAATTGGAGCCAAAAATGACGAGTGGTTTGGCCCATGTTTTATTTTGTCTGACATCAATAATCCAAACCAACCCAGCTAAGGTAAGTGTGGCAATACCACCCGTATAAAGAACATAAGAACTGGTCCATAACTGTTTATTAATGGGAAAAATAAATCCCCAAGTCCAACCCAATATAATAAGAAATGCTCCCAAGACCGCCATTCGCTGGGCATTATCTTTGTGGTCTTGGGCTGTTTTGATCATAGTACCAACAAGAAAGCCAATCAATACTGTCACTACGGTTGGAATTGTACTGAGAAGACCTTCTGGATCGAAGGGGATACCCATACCACCATAGAGGTGGTTGCTGCCAATAATCAATGAATCCACCACCAGTGTCAAGTTGGACTTTAACGCATAGGGATCCAAACCTGTATACCAGCCATAGCTCGACAGCAATAGCCAATATCCAACCAGTAGCGCAACTGAGATTTTTACTATTCTTTTAATATCGGATCGAGCCACAATAAAACTGGCGAAAAAATAAGCAAAAGCAATCCGTTGTAATACACCCATGACTCTGAAGTGTGACCAATCCCAATCTTGCCGAACAAAAGGGAACGCATTTAAGAGTAGCCCAATCACAAAAATTGTGATAGATCGATTAAACACTTTTCTAAATAAAGGGCCCCATTTAGAAAAATCATATTTCTCAAATGAAAACCGCATGGAAACGCCCACAATAAATAGGAAGAAAGGGAAAACCAAATCAGTGAGTGTACATCCATGCCATTTGGCATGTCGGAGCGGGGCATATACGTGAGCCCAAGTTCCTGGGTTGTTGACCAAAATCATAAGTGCAATGGTGGCACCACGGAATGCATCGAGGGAAATAAGTCTATCTTGCTTTTCAGTCATAATATTTTATTCCTTTTTCCAAAATTGGAATGAATAGGAAGAAATTTAATCAGTATAAGTCCCGGTATTGTAGCAACAATTACCCAAATAAAGAAATTGTAATATCCGATTGATTCTTGAAGCACGCCACTAAACATGCCGGGGATCATCATTCCCAAGGCCATGAATCCTGTACAAATAGCATAGTGTGCAGTTTTATGTTCTCCTTCGGAAATCATCATCATAAATAACAAATATGCTGTAAAGCCAAAGCCATAACCAAATTGTTCAATTGCGATAAAAATATTAATTAGGAGATAACTTTCTGGTTGGGTCCAGGCCATAAATACGTAAACAAGATCTGGAAGCTTCATCGCCAGCGCCATCCAAACTATCCAGGCTTTCAACCCATGTTTGGCTACAAAAAAACCACCGGTAATTCCACCAATTGTGAGCATAATCATACCTAGTGTTCCAGTGGCAAACCCAAGTTCAATTGTGGTTAAACCGAGTCCTCCCGCTTCTAGTGAATCCAACATAAACAGTGGAGCGATTTTTACCAATTGTGCTTCCCCAAATCGGTAAAAAAGAATAAAAATGATTACCAAACCAATTTTGGGTTTTTTGAAAAACGAAATAAATACTTGAAAAAAATTCTGGACTGCTTCAGATAATTTTAAATGCGAACGTCTATAATCAGACGAAGGAACTGGAAGCGTCCATCGATGATAAATTGAAACGATGATGAATAAACCGGCTAAAACCCCAAAGGTAACAGACCATGCAGTTGTTACATTTCCTGTCCAAAATTCCATTATTCCAGCAAACATTACCAAAAGGCCTTGGCCGAATAAAATGGCGAATCGGTAGAAGGAATTTCGAATACCAATCATCCAGGATTGATCGTGAGATGAAAGGGCATGCATATAAAATCCGTCGGCGGCAATATCATGGGTGGCAGAACTGAATGCCAATAACCAGAAAAATACCATTGTATATTTAAGTGGATCGGATGAAGGAATAGTAAAAGCAACGCCCGCTAATCCGGCACCAATTAACAATTGCATAGTGATAATCCAAAATCGTTTGGTACGGAAAATATCTACAATCGGGCTCCAAAGTGGTTTGATAATCCAGGGCAAGTAAAGCCAACTGGTATAGAGCGCAATATCTGTATTGGTCAGACCCAGTTTTTTGTACATGATAACCGATACAATCATCACCATCGCATAAGGAAGGCCCTCTGCAAAATAAAGGGAAGGCACCCATGTCCATAATTGTTTTTTTGATTGCTGATTCATGATGAATAAATTCTTTTCAATTTAGAAACAGGATAATAATGATTTAAAATGTTTTCGGTTGATTGACCGTTCAATGCCCTTCCTAAGGCTCCAATTTGGCACAAACCAACACCATGGCCCCAGCCTTTGCCAATTAGATTGAAATTGCCATTTTCATTTTTTTTGACAGAAAAAGCAGAACTGAATAAAAAAGAGGGGGACATGATATTTCGAATTTCATATTCTGTATGAATTGCGATGGACTTCAGATTATTTTGAATATCTTTGTAATCAATTCTTAAATCAATGATTCGGCCGGAGTTTCCAATTTTTTCAGGTTTCAATTGTAATATTTCTGTAGCTTCTATTTTATGTTTATTCTTCAATGATCGAATGAGTTCATCCTGGGTCGGTTCGAAGGTCCAGAGAAAGTATTGCCCTTTTTCATCCACATTGCCAATAAAGGATTTAAGCGATTCTTCAGGCACAATGTCGGGACTACAAAAGGCGGTGCCTTTTGAATCCACATCTTCAACAGAAATGAGGTAAGGGACAGGATCACCTTCCCAAACATTTTCAAAATTCTCAGTGATGCCACCACAAGATTTTGAATAACGAGCATCGCAAATTTTATCCTCAAACATGATTACCTTACCAAAGGTGGCCTCAGCACTTTTGATGGATGCCTCGGAACAATTCCCCATTCCTTGATATCGCTGGCAGCAGTCATCGTTGCAAATATCAAACCCAAGATGACGGTGTTTTTGTTCAATATTGGCCAAAAGCCATGAACGCGCTACAATAGTTTGGGTCTTCAAAAATTCCGGCGGGCATTGGGCACTCATTTCTGATGTGGCCACACATTTCAAATAATACTCTAGAGGCAGTTCATTGACAGCCATCATTTTTCCATTGGAAACACAAAATTCAAGAATGCCCCAGTAGGATGCGCTGATTTTCTTCTCCCAATGAAAACCACGGCCGGCGAGGATTCCATCTATGGTTATGAAAAGATCATCCTGAGAAATGGATGGAATTATTTTGAGTACTGTATCTTTAAATTTCAATTCAGGAATGACCAGATTCCCATCTACTATTCTCAAACTCAATTGATCACTATTTTCAAATGAAGGGTGTGATCGGTCAATTGTTTCAATTTCAAAACATTGGGTATCTGAAAAGGATATCTGGATAGAATGAATATTATCCTCAGGTAAAATTAATCCCACACGAATCATTGGTTCTTTATTTGGAATTAAACCAGGTGTTAGCATTGATTCATCCATACTTTTGCGCCAAGACCGATGATGGGTGCGGCCCTCAGGTTGGACATGACAATTATGTCATTGTTGAATTCTCCATCAACTATATAATAATTGGAAATGGCAACGGCGGCATTTAAGCATTTATCCTTTAATTCCCCGATCATTGATTGATAAATCAAATCACCATCTTCAGATTGAAGAAATTGGGATAGACGCTGACCAATAACAATTCGATCCAGTAGCGTATTTATATATGAATGATTGGCTTGAAGGATTCGTCCAACTTTGAATTGATTATTCCATCCGGAGTAGATGGTTGAAATTCGTTCAAAAAGCAGGCTTCCCAGAACTTTTCCTATTTCAAAATCAGATTTTGATAAACGGTGTTTATTAATTCCCGACATGGATGCATATGTCTCTAATGATTGGCTACTCGGCATTTTTAATTCAAAGGATTTAGCTATCCAATTAGTGGCATCGTCAAATGGAACGAGATCACCATTAAGTTTAAGTCCATCGGCCACGCCAGTCCCCCCACCGATATAGTAGCCATTTTGTACATCCCGAAGTGCACCCCCTTCAGCAAATTCCTCACCCCACGTGCACATATCAGCATCGCTTTCTAACCTCTGTATTGGTTGTTTAAGATTGATAATATGTTCGATTTGGTCGCAAAAGTCTGGAATTCGTGGTCCATTGGCCATAGCTATAATTCCTCTCCCTTCTTTATTCTTTATTCCAGGCATTGCGATAGCAACTTGAATCGGATTAGAATCAGCCAATGATTGAATGACTTCTAAAACACAATCAATAAATACTGATCCTTGATTTTTCTCATTAGGGCTGATTCGATTTTCAGATTGCAAATATAGAGGGAGAGGTAAAAAATCAGTGTTATAATTCGGATGTTCAATATACTTTATATCTACGGCAGGCTCGACTAATTTGAACGTATTTAGATTGATCTTTTCAACAATACCGCCAGACACTTTGGATGCACCACCATCTATGCCTATGATTCTCATATTAACCCGATAGATTTTTTTAATTGCATTGTACGATTGAAGGATTGTTCGATTTGTGTGATGGTGATTAACCCCTCATCCAATAATTCAACAATGGTCGAATGAACTTTTTGCACAATTATTGGGTCATAAAAAAGATTATTCCCAAAACAGAATATATCCACACTTGCATGGATCATAAGTCGGATGATTGTTTTTAAATCATAATGATTGGCGAGGGCACCCATCTGAGGATCATCGCTAATAATGACACCCTCAAACCCCATTTTATTACGAAGTAAATCAGTTAATATTTTGGATGAAAGAGTCGCTGGCAGTTCTGGGTCCAATCCTTTATGAAAAAGGTGGGAGGTCATGATGGCAGGAATGTAGTCTTGATCCATAAGATTTTGATAGGGCTTTAATTCGGTTTCTGACCAAGTCTTTGCTACATCCACAATTCCTTCATGGGTATCTCCACCGGCGCTGCCTTGTCCCGGAAAATGCTTGCAGACAGGAACCACATTTTGTGCCAAATGGGATAAAATGAACAATTCAGCATGAGTAGAAACAGACACTGGATTGTTAGAAAAACAGCGTTCTTTTTTGGCAATAAAACTATCTGGATTTACGGATAGATCCAAAACGGGTGCGAAATTTAGATTAAAGCCGTGATCGGATAATGTAGAGGCCATATTATTTGAATGGGACTGGGTCTCTTCAATGTCATTTATTTGGCCCAGTTCGGACCAGCTTTTTGAAGGAGGGAAACCATAAGATTCTTTTAGCCGATTGACTTGACCTCCTTCTTGATCCACACCAATCAATAGAGGAACAGAACTCAAAGATTGAAGTGCTTTATTAAAAGCGATAACCTGCTCCGGTGAATGAATATTATGTGAAGATGGCGGTGACATGGTGACATTTTGGTCGTAGAGAATGACACCACCAATGGGTAACCCCTTAAAAGATTCAAAAAATATTTTTGCATCTTCCGGAGAATCACCTCTGAGTCCGACCAGTATCATTTGGCCAATCATTGTTTCGATATGATTAAGTGAAGAATTCATCATTTATAGAAATAAAAGTTAAAGATTTATAGGGGAAGTTCAGTTAATTTTTATGCTATGATTGTTCGAATATTTTTTATTTGTTTTGCCCTCCTGCTTTCTGCGTGTGCTGGCCCTGGTCAATCTTCGTCAGAAAAACCCTGGGCGGAATCCACGCTAAAAAAACTTACACTTCGTGAAAAGATTGCCCAAATGATGGTAGTCAGCATGAATATGCGATATTTGAATTTTGAGAGTGTAAAGTGGCGGGAAATACAAAAGCATATTGCCACCGATGGTATTGGCGTTCTTCATATTTGGTTTGGGGATACGGGAAGCGCATTAACCATGCTTAATGAAATGCAGGCGAAATCCAAAGTACCAATTTTGGTAGATGCAGATATTGAATCGGGATTGGGACGGCGTTATCTCGGTGCAGTTACACTGCCGCCCATGATGGCGATTGCTGCCACGGGAGATTCAAAATATGCCTACGAATCCGGACGAATTTCTGCAGAAGAATCTCGAGCAGTGGGGATTCATTTCAATCTGTCTCCAGTCGTGGATGTGAATAATAATCCCAAAAATCCGATTATCAACGTCCGTTCGTTTGGTGAAGATCCCGATTCGGTCAATCGATATTCCGTTGAATTTATTCGAGGGCTTCATGATAATGGCATGTTGGCAACAGCAAAACATTTTCCCGGACATGGAGATACGGAGACCGATTCCCATTCGTCCCTGGCTCAAATCCCCAGTGATTCTTCTCGATTGTGGTCAGTCGAACTTCCGCCCTTCCAGAAAGCCATTGATGCAGGGGTTGATGCAGTAATGATTGCTCACGTGAATGCACCCGATTATCAACCCAATGCACAGAACCCTGCAACTTTATCCTCATTCTGGATGCAGGATATTCTACGGAATCGCATGGGGTTTAAGGGTGTAATTATTACGGATGCCATGCGAATGGGCGGCATTGTAAAAAATTACTCAAGTGACTATGCACTGATTGAAACGGTGAAAGCAGGATCGGATATAATTATTCAAAATATGGATTTGAAAAAGTCCATAGACACAATTGAAAAAGCGGTGATCGATGGTATTATTTCTGAAAAACGAATTAATGAATCTGCATTAAAAGTTCTAAGAATGAAGGAGCGGTTGGGGCTACATCAAAATAAAAATATTTCAATGAATGATACTCACCGATCATTGGGCCGGGCTACAAATTTCAAAATGGCGAATGAAATAGCAATGCGTGCGATCACTCTTGTAAAAAATGAGAACAGTATTTTACCCCTCAACCCTGGAATCAATGAAACACTTTATGTTGTTGATTTATACGATGGAAAAAATAATCATACAGAAAGCAGTTTTACGAAACAGTTAAAATTAAGTGGAAGAAATGTGATATCCTTTCAGATTGATAAATCAGACAGTGCAATTGTAGCCAATCATATTCTGGGCCAAATCCCAAATGATGGATTGGTTTTTCTTAATGCCTTTGCCAATCCCACCGAGCATAAAGATGAAATATTTTTGCCAGAAGTTGAATCAGAATTCATCAATCAGCTCATTGAAAAGTGTGAAAAAGTAATTGTCACCAGTTTTGGAAGTCCATACCTCATTCAGGATTTTCCTAATGTACCTGTATATATTTGTGCATACAAAAGTAGTGGTATCCTCCAGACGGCTGCAGCCAATGCGATGAAAGGGAAGGCTGATATTACTGGGATTTTGCCCGTGACCATACCGGGTGTCATGAAAAATGGTTCCGGTATTATTGTTGAAGCACGAAAATGGCCAAATGAAAAATCGAGATGGCAATCGGGAACAACACTTCAGCGCATCCGACCTTCAGAAATTTTAGCCAATACAGATTCGGTCAACTTATTGTTGAATCAAGCTATTGCTGATACAGCCTGGCCTGGCGGTGTGTTAATCGCAGGTAAGGGAGGAAAAATATTTTTTCATGATGCAGTGGGGTTTCATACTTACCATAAAAAGCGTAAAACTCGAAAGTCAGATATTTTTGATTTGGCTTCTATCACAAAAGTCATTGCCACAACATCTACGGTCATGAAATTGGTGGATCAGAAAAAGCTATCTCTGGATGAAAAGGTAGTGACCTTTCTTCCGGAGTTTAAAGGAAAACAACCAAAATTTTATAAACAGAAAAGTGAAACTACCGTCAAGAATTTGTTGACTCATACAGCAGGATTACCCCCATTTAAACAGTATTATTTGATGAATAGTTTATCTGAAGTTCGTCTGGATTCTGTATTTAATACAGAACCTGAAATTGGAATTGCTGAAAAAATGGTCTATTCCGATGTGGGATTAATTACATTGGGGAAACTATTGGAAAAAGCGAGTGGCGTTCCTCAGGATAAATTAGTGGATTCTCTCATTTTTAAGCCTTTGGGAATGAATACAACATTTTATAATCCACCAATTGAAAAAATGCATAGAATTGTCCCGACAGAAATTGCGGATGGATACAGGATAGGGCTAATTAAGGGTGAAGTCCATGATGAAAATGCTCACAGCATTGGGGGAGTGGCTGGCCATGCAGGATTATTTTCTACAGCCAGTGATTTGGCTATTTTTTGTCAGATGATGCTGAATGGTGGAAAGTATGGGTGGAAACGGGTTTTTGAAGAGGAAACAGTTAAACTTTTTACAACCCGGGCCAATGTAGTGGAAGGGAGTTCTCGTTGCCTTGGCTGGGA
>JABGZQ010000022.1 GCA_018674655.1 Fidelibacterota bacterium
CAGGAAGAGGCTATACATTCATGCACCAGCATGAAACACAGGAAGAGGTGTATGTTGTACTTTCAGGGAAGGGACTTTTATACATTGACGGTGAGCATATTGATTTGTCACCAGGCGATATTGTGAAGGTGGATCCTATTGCCAAACGTGCCGTCAAGGCTCATGACGATTCTGAATTGGTTTGCCTCATTTTGGGTGCATTGCCGGCTAAAGGTTTTCCACGAAAAGCAAACAGCAAAACGTTGATTGATGATGGTATCCCCGATTGGGAAAACCTGCCGCCCTGGTGCGAGGGAAATGAAAAAGTGATTGAATTGAATAAAAAAATAAGAGCAAAAAGAGAGGCCGACTAATAATGGCTTTAACATGGTCTGAACGATTAAAGTACAACCTTTACTTATGGGTTTTTTCATGGACAAAAGTCCGGCTGATCCATTATTGTCGTCCTAAAATTGTGGATATAAACGAAGAGGGTGTGGTACTTTTTATGCCATTGGACCGCCGCACAAGAAATCATGTGAATTCTATGTATATCGGCGCCATGGTGGTGGGGGTTGATATGGTTACGGGGTTTACAGCCATGATTAGAATTCGCGAATCGAAGCGAAATGTGATACTCATTTTTAAAGATTTAAAAAGTGACTTTTATAAACGTGCGGAAGGGGATGTGCATTTTATTTGTCATGAAGGAAAAGCCATCACCGAGGCGGTGAATCAAACCATATCAACAGGAGAAAGGGTAAACCTACCTGTAAAAGTGATCGCCACTGTCCCGGAAAAATTTAAGGACGAACCGGTGGCTGAATTTGTCATTACCCTTTCTCTAAAAGAAAAATAATACCGCCATTTGAAATCTTCCATTGCCCATCTGCTTTTAGTGATTGCTGCCATTTTATGGAGCCTTGGGGGCGTTTTTATCAAAATGGTGGATTTACATCCCATCGCCTTAAGTGGTGCCAGAAGTTTTGTAGCGGCTATTGTTCTGTTGATTTACATCCGTCGGCCCAAATTCATTTGGAATAAATATATGATTTTGGGTGTCTTATCTTATTCGGCCACCGTTTTATTATTTGTCGTATCTACCAAATTAACCACGGCAGCCAATGCCATCATCCTTCAGTTTACGTCACCCATTTATGTGGTAATTTTTGGTTATATAATACTCAAAGAACGGGTGACAAAATTGGATTGGTTTGCCATGGTCATTATATTTGGAGGTATGGGGTTATTTTTCATGGACGAATTATCGTTTAATGGGTTTTGGGGAAATGTACTGGCGTTATGTTCCGGTATGAGCTTTGCATTAATTACAGTCATCGTCCGAAAAGAAAAGGGCGCGTCAGCTTTTGAAATTGTCTTTTTAGGAAATGTGTTAACTGCGATAATCGCACTTCCCTATTTAATTCCGTCTTTGCCTGCTATGACACCAAAAGCAGGATGGATCATTCTTTTATTGGGGGTAGTTCAATTGGGCATTCCCTATATTTTATTTACGAAAGCATTAAAGTATGTCCCAGCGATTGATGCCATTCTATTGGGCGCGATTGAACCCATTTTAAACCCGATTTGGGTTTTCCTATTTGTGGGGGAAGCTGTAGGGGAATGGGCATTCATTGGGAGTATCTTAGTCCTTACTGGATCTATTGGTAGAAGTTATATAAAGAACCGACGCCCGATTCGTTAATAGATTGGATTATGTTTCTGTTTAATTTTCCCGCTTAAAAAAGAGGAAATTATTCAATGTCTACCATTTTTTCGTTGGTGTTATTCTGAATAAAAAAGGGAATATAACTTTAAATCAGATATTCCGGCTGTGGCTTCCATTGGCCGGAAGCTGGTTTCTCATGGGGATCGAATCGCCCATGCTCACGGCTTTTGTAGCAAGAATGGCCTTGCCGGAAATCAATTTGGCCGCATGGGGCTCCCTTATTTATCCCATTTCTTTGGCTGTGGAAGGCCCGATTATAATGTTATTGGCGGCCAGTACCGCTTTGGCGACAGATAAAATAGCATATAGAAAACTGTTCAAATACATGGTGGTCATGTCCCTGGTTCTGACAACAATCCATGTACTTATTGCTTTTACGCCACTATTTTATATGGTGGCCAATGGATTGTTAAAAGTACCAGTGGTACTACATGAACCGGGGCGAATTGGACTCCAAATTATGACACCATGGACGATTATGATTGCTTGGCGGCGTCTGAATCAGGGTGTCATGATTAAATATGGAAATTCTCAATCAGTCGCTTTGGGTACGGTCATTCGACTTATTACACTATTGTCCGTATTATTTTTTGGGATTACCTATACAGATTGGTCCGGCGCAAAAGTGGGCGCGGTGGCAGTGGCCATTTCGGTAACGATAGAAGCCATTTTCGCTCATTTTATGGTTCAAAACATTTTACACAAAACTTTACCCCAATCAAGTGATGGGAAACCCATCACATTGAATTCCTTCACCCATTTTTATTTGCCATTAGCCATGACGCCTCTCATTTCATTACTCCTTCACCCAGCTGGCGCAGCGGGAATGAGCCGTATGCCGGACACGTTGGCTTCACTGGCATCTTGGCCTGTGGTGTATGGATTAATATTTTTAACCCGAGGGTTTGGATTTGCATTTAATGAAGTCGTGGTATCCATGGCCGGGAAGCCCGATGGGCAGGTTCAACTCCAGCGATTCACCCGGATGCTTGCCATTGTAACCATGGTTATGATGGCAATGGTCGCATTGACACCTTTGGGAGAAATATGGTTTAGCCGCGTATCAGGATTGTCGCCTGAATTAACCCATTTATCTTCGGTCACAGTCATGTTTGCCATTCTCATGCCGGGGTATCAAGTGTATCAATCCTGGTATGGCGGTATGTTGGTGCATTATCATAAAACAAGGGGGATTAGTGAAGCTGTTTTAGTGTATGTGATTATGGCATTATTTGGTTTATGGTTGGGGACCCAGATGGCAATAGTTCCAGGAATTTACTGGACAATTAATGTTTTTGTTATTTCAGGATTATGTCAAACTTTCTTTTTGAGATATCGGTATAGGAGAATCAAATTAATCCATGGATAAAACAGACTTAAGAGACAATGTGAAGATTCACACACCTCATATTCATGAAACAGCATTTGTGGCTAATGGTGCTCAGGTAGTAGGTGATGTCATTTTAAAGGCCGATAGTTCTATTTGGTATAATACAGTATGTCGAGGCGATATCAATCAAATTGTGATTGGTGAACGGACGAACATTCAAGATAATAGTGTGATTCACTTAGAAAATGACCAAGGAGTAATTGTTGGGGATGATGTGACTGTTGGGCATAATGCCATCATTCATGGGTGCACCATAGGAGAGGGTGCTCTGATTGGTATGGGTGCTATTATCATGAATGGTGCTGTTGTGGGAAGAGGGTCTGTCATTGGGGCTGGTGCGGTGGTAAAAGAAAATATGATTATACCAGAATTCTCTTTGGTCGTGGGAATACCAGGGAAAATCATAAAGACGCTTGATTTGAACACGTATGAGGAAAATATAAAATGGGCCCATAAATATGTGCAGTTGGCTCATATACATAAGGAATCACAAAAATGAAAATTGGAAGAAATGACCCATGTCATTGTGGGAGTGAAAAAAAGTTTAAGGACTGCCATGGTGGGATGGATGGAAAAAAGCAATGGAAGAAAATGGCTATTTATGGGGGAATTGCTATTGCAGTTATTTGGTTTATACTCAATATAATGAATACAGATAAAGGTCGTAAAGCACCCCCGGGAAAAGTATGGTCAGAGGAGCACGGCCATTACCATGATATTAATACTCAACCTACGCCTATTCCACCGATGCCATCAGACGTACAACGATCTTTGAATATGCCCCAACCGGATGGTCCTGTTCCGGAAGGAAAAATATGGTCTCGAGAACATGGCCATTGGCACGATATAAATGCCCAGCCACCGCCAGTTTCTCCGATACAATCGGGGGAACAGCAATCGTTGAATGTTCCTCAGCCAAAAGGTCCAGTTCCGGAAGGGAAGATATGGTCACCGGAACATGGCCATTGGCACGATATTATAAACAAATAGGAAAATTGACTCCCAATGGTAAGGATTTAATCGGGTGAAAATTTTGACGGGTAATATTTTGAAGTTTCTTTCTTTCTGTTTAAGAATCCCCATAAAAATTTATCAATGGTTATTGTCGCCCCTTTTCCCCAACTCATGTCGGTATACACCCACGTGCTCTCATTATTCCATAGAAGCCATCGATGAGTGGGGTCCTTTCAAAGGATTATGGTTGGGCATCAAACGGGTTAGTCGGTGCCATCCATGGGGAGATAGTGGATTTGATCCGGTACCCCCAAAAGAGAATAAATAATGAATATAAAAAAACAAATTATTTTGGATTGTGATCCAGGGCAGGATGATGCAGTAGCAATGGCATTGGCCATGGCTGCAACAGATGAAATTGAAATCTTGGGTATTACTGCAGTGGCAGGAAATGTGCCATTGAACTTAACCCAGAGGAATGCCCGGCTCATGTGTGATATTTGCCAGCGCACAGATATGATTGTCTATGCGGGTGCTGAAAAACCAATGGCTCATTCTTTGGTAACCGCAGAACATGTTCATGGGAAAAGTGGGTTGGATGGAATAGATATTGTTGAACCGATTACCCCATTACAGGAGAAACATGGGGTAGATTATATTATAGAAACGTGCTTATCGGCAGCGGATAATTCAATCACGCTTGTGCCCACAGGCCCATTAACAAATATTGGATTGGCGATTCATCAAGAATCCAATATTTTACCTAAAATTAAGGAAATAGTTTTGATGGGGGGCACGTTGAGAGAAGGGGGAAATATTACACCTTCTGCAGAATTCAATATTTATGTGGATCCGGAAGCGGCCCAAATTGTGCTTCGGTGTGGTCGTCCAATTGTAATGATGAGTTTGGATGTCACCCATCAGGTATTAACCACAAGAAAGCGGGTGGATGCCATTCGAAATTTAGATTCAACCGTAGGTGAGCCTATCGCATCGCTCATTGAGTTTTATGAACGGTATGACGAAGAAAAATATCATTTAGATGGGGCGCCACTCCATGATCCATGTACGATTGCTTATCTAATAAAACCTGATTTATTTTCATTGAAAGAAGTAAATGTGGAAGTGGAAACAGGAGGAAAATTTACGAGAGGTGCAACTGTCGTGGATTATTGGGATGTGACCGGTCGACTCCCCAATGTACAGTGGGCCCATACTGTGGATGCTAATGGATTTTTTGAACTTTTAAATAACTATCTTTCAAAAATATAAGTTTATTTCATTAGATATTTTTTACTCACCTTGATTTTATACGCTGTTGCCTGCGAAGATAAAAAGAAGGATGATAGCTGTATTGATAAAAGCCAAATAAGTGGCGATCCATGTCTTACAATTTTTGATCCTGTCTGTGGCTGTGATGATAAGACTTATAGCAATTCATGTGTTGCATTCAATTCTGGTGTAACAGAATGGACAAAAGGGGCGTGCCAATAAAATATAAATGAGGCCGGATTTCCCGTTGGGTCTCTTCTGAAAAACTAGTATTTTCCCGGACGATTTTCGAGGTATCTAATTGCAAATTGTTTTAGCCACTCATAACCGGAATAAAATGAAAGAAATGTCCGCTATTTTGGGACATCTCTCCGTTGAACTTCTCACTTTAGATGCATTTCCCGAAATTGGAGATATTCCTGAAACCGGGGATACGTTGAAGGAAAATGCATTTATTAAGGCGAAAACAGTTCATCAATTGACTGGATTGTCGGCTTTGGCCGACGATACAGGATTAGAAGTGGATGCCCTCAACGGAGCCCCAGGAATTTATTCTGCCCGTTATGCCGGTCCAGATGCGACTTTTGACGATAATTGCCAAAAAATGCTGAAAGAAATGAGTGATATTCCTGAGGAAAAACGGACAGCCCGGTTTCGGACGGTAATTGCATTCGTGAGTGAAGGGGAAAAAGAATGGGTCGAAGGTGTTGTTGAAGGTCAAATCCTCGAGGATAAAAGAGGCGTGGGTGGATTTGGATATGATCCCATTTTTTACTACTCACCCCTAAATAAATCCTTCGCAGAGCTAGATTCGGAAGAAAAGAATAGTATTTCACATCGTGGGAAAGCTTTGCGTAACTTCAGCAGAATCCTCGAAAAACGGATTTAATGAAACATGTCAAACATAAGGAGCTGACTATATCGCCTCAACGTTAACGGTTTAATCTCACCGCAGAAGCGGCAATACTGTGCCCACAAAGGGCATTGTTAACAATAATAATGGAGGTGGATTCCTTGCAGAAAAGGATCCAAAACGTCAGCTTATTCTTATGGGTGACCGTGGTATTTCTTGCCTACGGCCAAGAGGATTCGTCCGTCCAAAACCTCCCCAACAGTTGGCATCCCAGCACACCGTACATTTATAACCCATACAAGTCAGATCGTCCATCATTGGCCATGCCTTATGATTCACTATCTTATTCACCACGAGGATTAATTCGAACGCCATTTGTCATTATTCAATCTACAGAAATATCCAAAGATTGGTCCACCATTACGCTGTCGGGGAAACTATTTGGGAAACTATATACGGTTCCTTTTGCAGCTCCGGTAGATTGGTATTTTGAAAAACAGATAAAACTCAACAGGGAATTGGCATTAAATAAAGCCATTCGAGACACGAGTCGATCTAAATTATCTCAATCTCAAATACTTCAAGATCGTCGGGGAAAAGGTATTGAAGTAATTGGTATGGACATGGGCAATATTGGCCGCGTATCTCTTACCGCAAGAGGCAATGTAACTGTGAAAGGAAATTTGGTATTTCAGGACCAAGAACTCATTCGCTCCAAGTTGAATGAAACCCAAAATACTCATTTAGAGTTTGACCAAACGCAACGTATTAGTGTAGAAGGGAAAATTGGTGATCGTGTATCCATTAACGTAGATCATGATTCCGAACGTGATTTTGACTGGGAAAACAATATTCGGATTTCATACAAAGGGGAAGAAGATAATATTGTACAAACTGTAGATGCGGGGAATGTATCATTAAATTTACCTGGATCTCAGTCCCTCATGGGATCTGCAAGTCACCAAGGATTATTCGGAGTTAAAACGGTTTCAAAACTGGGCCCAATGGATATAACCGCAATTGCATCTGTGGTGAATACGGAGAAAAAATCTCAGGAATACAAAGGGAAAAGTGAAGCGCAAACCATTAAAATCCAGGACCACCGTTATGTACAAAATAAATATTTCTTTATTCATGAATGGTTTCGCGATGGTACCATAACCCAAGTGGGGGGTGCATCCGTATTTGTACCACCTTTTTACCCATTAAAGGATGGGCTTCACCAAATTGGAAACATTGTTATTCGAAACTTTGAATTATATCAGTTAGATCAAACAACCAATTCAGAAACAAACCCTGGTACCGCCTTTGCTGATTTAGAAAATCCAAATGAAAGTCATGACCAATCGGGGAATTATAAACGACTTGAACAAGGGCAGGATTATATTTTGAGTGAAGATTTGGGATTTATACGACTCAGACAAAGTGCCAATGATGAAGTTTTGGGGTGTACCTTCGTTTTGGCCGATCGAACTACTGGTGATACGCTTAAAACGATCGGTGAAGGTATTTCGACTGGTTCAGATCAATTAATGATGAAAATGTTAAAACCGAGAAAGCTGACCCCGAGCCATCCTGTGTGGCCGCTCATGTTCAAGAATGTTTATTACCTCGGGACAACCAATATCAATAGAGACGGGTTTGAATTACGAATTGTGAATGATCGATTGGCCGTCCCCAGTCATTTAGATCCTCAAGGAAATCCCTATATTACCCAATTTGGATTAGATAGTTTGAATGAAAGTGGTGCACGATCATCTGACCAGAAAATAGATTTAACGAATCCAAATATCATAAGTCTTTCCGATGGTGAATTGTTTTTCCCCACATTCCATCCCTTTGCAGCGGATACGATTCCCGGTGGAAACCAAGCACCGGGTTTAAAGGGAGCATTGGGTGAAGGTAAAATGTATTTCAGTACCCAACGTACCCAAATCAACAATGACAGTCGATTTACGATTGAAGTGGATTATTCAAACCAAAGTGCAACGATCAATCTTGGATTTATGATTGTGGAAGGAAGTGAACAGGTTTATAAAGGCGGTATTCCGTTGAAAAAAGGTGTGGATTATCAAGTGGATTATTTCAGTGGAACGATTGTTCTTTCTGATGATGTGGATCCCAATGCGGAGATCAAAGTGATTTATGATAAGCATCAGTTGGTCACGTTTGATAAAAAAACGATTTTAGGTATTCGTTCTCAAATGGATTTTGGAGAAAAATCTTTTATTGGAGGAACCGCACTTTATTATAATCAATCTGTGGTTAATGAAAAGGTAGAAGTGGGATACGAACCGATGCGCAATTTCATCTGGGGATTGAATGGTCGTTTCCAAAAAGATTTACCCAGAGTGACGCGAACATTAGATCGAATGCCATTGATCGAAACTGAACAATCGTCCGGTTTTTCTTTTGAAGGTGAGTTTGCACAAATATTACCCAATCCCAATCCCATCAATAACCGTGCGACCGGTGATCCCAACGGTGTAGCATTTATTGATGATTTTGAGGGGTCAAAGCGGACCACATCCATCCCAATTTTACGGCGGTTTTGGAGAGAATCTTCTGCACCGACTGATTATAAAACGGGTGAAGGATTTACCCAGCGAAATCGAGGAAAGCTCAATTGGTTCAATCCGTTCGTTCAGGTGCGGACCAAAGATATTTGGCCCAACTTATCAACATCGATTCAGGCGCAGAACGAAACTACGGATATTATGTTGCTTCAGTTTGACCATCGACAACATCAGGCCGATTCGCCAAAGGATTCCATTTGGGGCGGGATTATTACGCCATTTTATTCCGGGGATTATGATCAGACACAGACAAAGTTTTTTGAAATGTGGGTCAAGGGCGATCAGGGAAACCTTACCATCGATTTGGGTCAAATCAGTGAAGATAGGGATGGAAATGGGAAGTTGAATACAGAAGATGTACCTGTGGGGGGGCTGATAGGTGATGGTATTCTAGATGACGAAGAAGATATTGGGTTGGATGGGTGTTCTGATACCTATGAGGATGGATGGGGATCTTGTTTAGATGCTGAAGGTCCGACGTATTCAGACTATCTCACCGCCGGTGAATTGGTATTAATTAATACATTTAGTGATGTAAATCCAGATGACCCCAATGATGATAACTGGGGATATTCTGAAGGTAGCAACGATTACTCCAGCATTAATGGTACAGAAAAAAATGCCTTAGATGCTGGTCGGTATCCAGATACAGAGGATTTGGATAGAACAGGATTTTTAGATCGAACAAATGATTATTTCACCAAATCATTCCAATTGGTGGATACGACCTATTTTGCAGGTGAAACGAAACAAAACGGTATTCCTACAGGATGGCGACTGTACCGTGTGCCACTCTCAGAGTTTAATCAAAGTGATGAATCACAACAACGTGAGTGGAATAATATTAATCATATGCGTTTAACCGTAAGTGATGTTGACAAATCGACCATAATTCAAATAGCGAAAATCGAATTGGTTGGCAACGAATGGCAGGAACTTGGTATCGCCGCAGACAGTACAGAAAAATTCAGTAAAGAAGAAACTGATTCAATTTTTGCAGTTTCGATTATCAATACAGATGATAATGCAGACTATCGCCCACCGGAAGGTGTCCAGGGAGAATTTGATCGTATAAACCAAATCCGCTCCAAAGAACAATCACTCATATTAAAATTTACGGATCTCCCTGGTCGCGCCAGTGGTGCCGCAATGAAAACGCTCATTTCTATGTCTGGAGATCGCGCCCGGAGTTATCTGTCATATGAAAAAATGAAAATGTATGTTTATGGCACCAGTCCGTGGATCAGCAATGAAGATACGGATGTTGAGATGTTTATGCGGTTTGGCTTTGGAGACAATTATTATGAGATTACACAACCGGTTTATGATGGATGGGATGAAACCAAAAACCGCAATGCAGTCAGTTTGGATTTGGAGTGGTTAACCCGAATGAAATTACAGGATTCATCCTCGGTGAAAAAATATCAGGAGACGGATATTTTTATGGATTCTACCGATTTTAAAGAATATCGATTTACAGATGAAATGGGGGTGGAAACAAAAAAAGTTATCCGCATTAAGGGGCAACCTGCTTTAAACCGTATTCAATTTTTTATATTGGGAATCAGAAATTTGGCAGATACGCCCATTACCGGTGAGGTGTGGCTGGATGAATTACGATTGAGTGGCGTAAAACAAGATAAAGGTATATCAATGCGGGTTCAGAGTCGAATCAACTTGGCGGATATGCTCAGAACGTCTATTGCATATAAAAGGCAGGATGGAGATTTTCATATGCTACAACGGCGATTGGGTTCAAATAAATCCAACGAAAGTTTCAATGTGAATACAGGATTTAATGTGGACAAGTTTTTGCCATCCTCTTGGGGAGTGAAAATTCCAATCACCACTTCCTTCGCCAATTCGGTCAGTCGCCCAAAATATTTTCCCGGGCAGGATGTTCTCGTGAATAAAAGTAGTACACCGGACTCTATTTTAGCCAAATCGAACGCATTGACGTTTTCCATTTCCGCTGCGAAGTCCGCCAAATCCGATAATAAATTCATAAAATATACACTGGACCGGTTAAATACACGATTTTCTGCCAGCCGGAGGTCAATGTCTAATGAAATTCAAAAAGAAATAATGAATGAATCCTATCAAGGACAGTTGAATTATGCCCTTCCTTTTGGTCGAAACAACTTTTTTATGCCATTCAAATGGATTTCTTCTGTGCCCTGGATCGGTGAAAAACTGGGTCAAACACATTTGTATTACGCACCGGCAAATTTTAATGCTTCATTGAATTTTAATGAAAAACTCACCCAAAAAACCCCACGCCGAGGTAATAAATCTCCCGATGATTATAATTTTGGACTCAACCAATCTTATGCTTTGGACTACAAAATGACTGAATCAATTAATTCAAAATACAGTCGGGCTATTAAAAGTAATTTAAATGATTATAGAGGATATATGGCCAATGCATTGAAAAATCGAGACTCAGGAATTGTTACGGATATTACCGAAAGTTTTACCTCTTCTTTCCGACCTGTTTTATTGGATTGGCTCAAACCCACTTTTAATTATTCAGCAAATTATCGATGGAATAAAGCCAGAGATAGTAGTGTAGACGGTGCCAATATTGGAAACCAGCTTCGGTTTTCATCTGGAATCAGTTTGTCTCCTGTTAAATTGGTTGAATTAATTTATAAACCATCCCGTGGTGGTCGAGTTCCTCAACGGGCCCGAACAGTTCCGCCCCCACCACGCACCCGGGGTTCTGGTGGTGGTGAAGAAAAATTAGAGGAAGATTTAGATAGTAGGGGACGAGGCAGAGGACGGACCGCCCCTGCCCCCCAACCTAAAGAAATCCAAAAAAAGGACGAAGATAAACCATCAAAATTAGCGGATAGCAAAATATTGAAAAAAGTGCATGGATGGGCCAGAAAAGTTAATCCAATTAATTTTTCCTATACAGAGAATGTGAATAAAACCGGTATGGGTGTTTTGGGTGAAATCCCTTTGGGATATCGACTTGGCTTTGCCCAAGAGCATGGTTTGGGCCATTCAGAACAGGTTGGATCCAATACAGGGAATTGGGATCATAAACGGAATTTTTCTGTTAGGTCAGGCTTAAATCTGACTCGGGTAATGAGTGTTACATTTAACTATGCTCAGGATGTTTCCAGCAATCGTCGAGGATCCGGATTAGAACAGCGGTCCATGTCCAGAGATTATTTTTCTTATGGCCAACATTTAGAAAATGGATTACCATTCATGGGATGGTCTGTTCGATTAACCGGATTAGAAAGAAATAAATTTCTAAAACGATTTGTTCGTACCCTGAGTTTAGATCACGTGACCAACGGAAAGGAAACCCGTGCTTGGCAGTTTGATCAATTTAGCGGACCCTCAATTGCGTTTTTTAATGTAGATGATTTCATTGCCAATTATCAAGATAATGAACGAACATCCAGAGTGAATATGAATTTTTCCCCGTTGATCGGGGTTACCATGGCGTTAAAAAAGGGCGTGGCGATTACCATGCGGCATAATCGTACACTCTCCCGGGAAGAGTCTGCAAATGGTGGACAAAAAATATTTCAGGATCAATCTTACCTGATGACAGCGAACTATACACACCGGGGTGGTTTCTCGATTCCGTTTCCATTTTTTGATAATTATAAGGTTAATAATCAGGTTAACTTCACCTTCAATTTTGATATGAATAAAAACCGAACACTTCAAAAGGCTCAGGAAGCAACAAAATTTGCAGAAACAACCTTTACGTCTAGTTGGAAAACAGGTATACGCCTCACATATTCATTTTCAAAAACGGTCAGTGGTAGTATGATATGGGAATACCGAGAAAATGATTCAAAACATACGGGAAAGAAGATTGATAGAGATTTTGGTTTTGATATAAATCTCGCAATACGAGGATAATGAAAAGACACATCCATTTAATCATTTTTTTGTTCGCATCTGCAGGAGGTTGCCAAACAAAAATACCGAATTTTAATGGTGATGCTGCCTTCGCTCATTTGGTTGCACAATGTGATTTTGGGCCACGAAACCCCGGTTCGGTTGGACATCAAAAAGCATTAGAATATTATTTAAACATTCTTTCGCCTTTGGCGGATTCTGTAATGACCCAGCCTTTTATAGAAACAATGCCACGGACGAAAGAAAAAGTGGAAATGCATAATGTGATCGCCCAATTTAATCCCGATGCAAAAAAGCAAATAATGCTTTCGGCCCATTGGGATACACGGCCATGGGGGGATCGTAGTTTAAGTGTTATGAGAAAAAATCAGCCGATTTTGGGCGCCAATGATGGTGCAAGCGGTGTGGCTGTACTTTTATCATTGGCAAAAATATTGCACGATAATCCGCAAGACATTGGGGTAAACTTAGTATTGTTTGATGCGGAAGATTATGGGACGAGTGGTGATTCATGGTCATATTGTAAGGGGTCTCAATATTTTTCAAAACATTTGCCCATCCCTTTACCGGAGTATGCCATTAATTTGGATATGATTGGCGATGCAAATTTAGAAATTTATATTGAACGAATTTCTTATAAGCAAAATCCTTCACTCGTTTTAGATTTATGGGGATTAGCAGGAGAATTGAAACTGAATGGATTCAAAAAAATGGCTTATCACTCTATTTTTGATGACCATGTACCCCTGTATGAGCTGGCTGGAATTCCTGCAGTAGACATTATTGATTTTGATTATCCAGATGAAAAAACGAATTACCACCATACCTATAATGATATTGTTGAAAACTGTTCTCCAGAAAGTCTATGGCAAGTTGGTACCTTAATGGTTCACCATATTTATAATCAACAATGATAAAATATAAATCAAAAAGAATTACATTAATTGTTGTGTCATTTCTCATGATGTGGGCGTGTGAGAAAGCGACACCTGTGGCGGATGCAACACCTATCTCAGATGTAGATTTTGCTTTTCTCCAGGCATCCAATAAACTTTTCGTTTCTGCAAATGTTTCTTCGGGGTATCAGGGTGGCACATTGGATTCGGCCATGGTTTTGTGGCAAGGAATTAGCGCCTCGAACTCGGGGGATTCACTCAGGTTATTTGATGACGGAACCCATGGAGATATCCTGTCTAAAGACCAGATTTATAGTCGAAAATTTTTAAACGATAGTGCATTAAAAAATACAATCCCCACCACAGCAAAAGATTCAATATTCTTCACTATATTAGGATTATTCAGCGGGAAACAGCAGACTGTTGAATCTATTTTTGTTCTGGGAAATATTCGCCCGAAGTTGGGGAGTGTTTTTGTCCCGGATACGGTAACTCGGCCTACGGCAAATCCAGATCCAAATATTACCAATACGGTAAAATTTTCTGTAACTGCATCCGTGTCTGACCCCAATGGTCTGGATGATATTCAGCGTGTATTTTTTCTCACATACCACGTTGGCCTGGATTCTATGATGAATGGTGGCAATCCAATTTTTCTTTATGATGATGGAACGGGAGAAGGTGGTTCTGGCGATCTACAAAAGGGGGACGGATCATATACTATGATCATTTCCATGACAGAAAATGCAACCGTGGGGACCTATTATTGGACATTTAAAGCTCAAGATTTTTCCAATGCTTATAGTGATACAGTTAAGAAAGTGCTGGTGGTTCAGTGAGAAAGTTAATTCTATTTTCATTGTTCATTCGGTTGGCATTTACCCAGGGATTGCTCCCAGGAACATTTAAAATGTCAGTCGTTGATTTTGATACCACGGCTTTTAAAGGACTCAAAAGTAATTCGATCAGTGATATAGTTCCCTTGGCGGATACTCTGGTCTGGCTGGGAACAGGAGCTGGTTTGGCAGTCCTTCGGGATACGTCATCCATTTTTACAATTACATCCAATGCATCTGTAACGGCTGGGCCATTATCCAATGAAACACCCATAGGTGGTGTGTCGGCGCTGGTTGCCAGTAAAAAATCATTATTCGCCGCATTTGCCACAACTGTTGTGGATACAACTTTTGGAAATGGATTGATTTATTCCACGGATGCAACGGGAAATTCAATCGACTGGACATATTTTGAGCAACCGGTGGATACGGAAGCAGATTCCTTGGCACCATTTGCAAAAAGATTTTTTAAAACACTGCCTATTACCGTAGCTGGATTTAATGTGACATATGATGCAGCTATTTCCGGGAATTATATTTGGATTACCAGTTGGGCCGGCGGTTTGCGCCGTTACAATATTTCTCAAAAAGTTTGGGAACGGGTGCCGTTACCCGAGGATAGTGATCAGATTTTATTCACCTGTGAATCATCCAACTATGAAGATACCCAAAGCGGTGATGTATTGAAAGATTTTTTTCTGAATCCACGGGATCCCTGGGATGGCGTATCCCCCAAATCAGACAAACCCCATGCCTATGGCCATCATAATCATAAGGCGTTCTCAGTCATTGCCTACAGTGACACCGTTTGGGTGGGGACTGCTAATGGTATTAATCGGGGAATTATAGGCGCAAATGGATGTGTGGACTGGACCCATTTTTCTCCCACGACCGCTGGGTTATCCGGTGGGTTTGTGGTAGGGCTTGCACTTCAGGAATATAAAGGCCATCAAATTGTTTGGGCCGCCACAGTGGCCGCCCAACCGGGTGAAGCAAACGCAGCCAGTTATACCGTAGATGGGGGAGATACTTGGCATACAACGCTTCAGGGTGAACGGGTATATAATATTTCAGCAGCCGATTCAATCGTATTGGTGGCCAGCCGATCTGGATTATGGAAGGCTGTAACCGATA
This sequence comes from Fidelibacterota bacterium, assembly GCA_018674655.1. GTDB lineage: Bacteria > Fidelibacterota > Marinisomatia > Marinisomatales > TCS55 > TCS55. The sequence continues at coordinate 15,508 of JABGZQ010000022.1, forward strand.
ATCCATTGGATGTGGCCACACCTTGGGCAAAGTACCAGCCTGCGAAACAGGCCATATTACTTGGTTCGACAGGAACCTATAGTATGGATGAAATTTTAACGGATGGTGTGCTGGGTGCGTTTTATGATACACGGCCATTTTATTCCTCTTCGGCCACAATTTGGATTGGCACATGGGACGGGTTGGGCCGAGCCATGGATCCCCATGGCATGAACTGGCAGATTTATCGCAGCAACTATGATGCGGACCAGGTCTATGCCTACCCCAATCCATTCTCACCTTATGAGCATAACCAGGTTGGGGGTCAGGGATATGTCCATATTCATGCAAATGTGAAAATATCATATGTGGTTAAAATGAATATATACAATTTTGCCATGGAACAGGTGTATAGTAAAAACTTTGATCGTCGGCAAGCTACCACCGGGTCAATAAAGTGGGACGGCAAAGATACCAATGGGCGCGTGGTGGATAATGGCACCTATTTTATTCGATTAGAGTATGACCAAAAAATCAAATGGATGAAACTGATAGTTATCAAATAATGAATCGGCTTAAACAATATATCATTTTCTGTTTAATGACATTCGTCGGGTTAAATGC
>JABGZQ010000026.1 GCA_018674655.1 Fidelibacterota bacterium
TCTTGGAAAAATTATCGCCGCGAAGGAGAACAAACAATTATCTATAGAAATGCGATTTAACCCGCTACACAAAGAACAGGTCGTGTTTGAACTTAATCCAACAGCTGGGGGAACTTCGGTTGTATGCCGCAGAACCAGCCGTGGCTTGTTTTCTTGGTTGACCCTATGGGGTTTTTCAAATAACAAATCAAAAATATTAGACAACCTTGGGTATTTTATCCCCGAAGAGGTTGTTGTTAAAAAGGTTGATGCATCTACGTCTCATGATAGCGGTCCAAAATATAGCCGTGACACAATTATTGCACGCGCCGTCCAAGCCGGGCTCGGGGGAAACAGGGATCTTATAAACGCAATTCCAGACAAACCTACGCGGGGAATGGCCAAAGCAATGCTTGTTCAGTCTCAGCGTAAGGACAACACTATGCCAGAACATTTAGTAAATGCGCTGTCTGAGGCGCCTGCGGATGAAGCGTTGCCGCCATCTGGCGAACTCAATATTGATCCGGGTGGAATTCCAAACTTCTCAACTCCGGACGATTTAATTGCGTATGTAGTTAACAAAGCACTTGATGGAGACGACGGCCCTGTTTCTGAAATCGCCGATAAGCCGACAAGGGGCAAGGCAAAAGCAATGTTGGTAAAAATTAAACGGGGTGCTCTTGAACGCCCAGACATGCCACCCGTACCGTCTTTAGAATCAAGCCCTCCAGATTTAGGCGAGGAGGAGTCTGAAGAAGCACTCGTCGCGCGTCTAATAGATGCTGGCTTAAGCGGAAATATGGATGAAATAAACGCATTAGATAATCGCGTTTACCGTGGAAAAATAAAGGCTGCAATCGTTAAAGCAAAGCGTGCAAAAAAATAATCTTTTTTTTCAATTGTTAAATATATAACTCTTTTATTTTAGCCGGTATGGCCAATATCACGATTTATTCGATACTGATATTGAAAAATACCTTCTGACTTTTCCACAGCTACTGTTTTTTCTAATTTTAATTTCATTTCTTCTGTGGGTTCAGAAAAAAGTCTAATTCCTGAACCAAAAACTATCGGATGAGGCGTTAGGTACAAATGGGTTAGGTGTGGGGAAAAACGCGCATTTGTTTTTCCGCCGCCGATAACAAAACATTTTTCCGTGTTATATTTTGACAATATTTTTTTTGGGTCATCGCTTCTGTGGACAATACAAACATCTCGCCCTGTCAGTTCTTTAGTTAAGCATCTAAATGTGTGTGAGCCCATTATCACTGGCCACCCCAGTGTTTGCTCTTTAAAGAGACGTAGATCTTTAGACCAACGAACGGTTTCGTGAGCGTGGCGAGAAATAAAACCGTCTTGTGTGACTGCGGCGATGAGAATTACGTCCATCGTTAGCTTTTATTCGAATGAGCCCGCGACAACGGTCGTTAGTTTGTCTGGATCTATGTACTGTTTAATGGCGCGGTTAACGCTATCCAAAGATATGTCTGTTATAATATTTGGATATTGATCCAAATATTCGATTCCCCGACCTCTTTCGGCGTTAGATAACAATCGAGAAACAAGGCCTCCTGTGGAATCCATTCCCACTTGATAAGCGCCCGTTATTGTCGTTTTTTTCGCTTCAAGCTCATCCGATGTCACCCCATTGTAATACCAATCTGATATTTCTTTCATTGTGGCTTTTTTCCCTTTTGTCAACAACTCCGGGGAAAAGGTTCCCCAAGTGCTCCAATATCCGTCGCTACCAAAGCTGATTCCGGATAGCGCAGATCCGATACCGTATGTGAGACCCTGGCTATCTCTAACTGTTTGCATCAGTCTTGCAGAAAAATTCCCGCCTAAAATATAGATCCCAATCATAAGCGCATAATAATCCGCGTGGTCTCTGTTGATTCCAATTGCTTGTCCAATATATGTGTCTGTGCTTGTTTTTTCTGAAATATGAATTTCCTTTTCTTTTTCTCTTGGTGGGTGTGCACACAAACCGAAGTCTACGCTTGGGATCTCTTTTTTCCCCCAGCCAATAAAGCTGCTTTTCAAAAGGTCGTTTATTTTAGTCGGGCCTATGTCTCCAACAGCTGCAAAATTAAATCCGCCCGCCCGATAGTATTTTTTGTGAAAAGTCTTAAGGTCTGCGATGTGTGTATTTTCTGTTTGTTCAATTGCTTCCTCTGTTGTTGTGCGGTGGTTTGGGTGGTTTTCTGGATATAGACTCCTTAAAAAACCAATAAGCGCCTGTTTTTTTGTATCTTCTTTTGATTGTTCAAGGCGCCCTTTTATTCTGGTTTTTAATATCTCCAGTTCTTCTGTTAAAAAAGCAGGGGTGCGAAGTTGTTCCCCCAATAGCCGAATGACCGTTTCCAGGTTTTCTTTTAAACAAAAACCTGTGAACTGGATATGGTGGGGCGTGCATGAAAAATTTATTTCCGCTCCTACGGATTCTAAAAGGTCGCTTATCTCATATTTACTTTTTGACTCCGTACCTTTGTCCAGCATCGATGTTGTTAGGGCTGCAATTTTTTTATTGGATTTTGGGCTATACAGACCGCCGCCCAAAAAACTTCCCCCAAACGTAATTACATCTTTAATGCCCGTGGGCATAGATAACGTTGTAATTCCTTCAATGGGATTGGATTCTATAACCTGTTTTTTAAACTGCATCTTGGGTTGCCTCTACTTTTTTTGGAACAAACCAGCCCGTTGTGCTATTGTCCTCAATTAAATATTTCTCGGCTGCTTCTTGAATCTTTGATTCTGATACTATATCAATACATTCCATAAACGTTGTGTAGTAAGTCCAGTCACCTATCGCAATTGCTTCGTTTAGTGCGCTCGCAACTGCATATGAACCGTCTCGACTAAAAGCAACGCCCGCTTTTGTTTGGGCGATGGCACGACGAAGCTCTTCTGTTGTGACCCCGCTGTTAATAATGCTCTTATATTCATCGATTACAAGGTCTTCTACGGTTTGGTGATTTGTATCTGGTGTTAAAAAAATGTATGAAATAAACATGCCGTTGTCCTTAAAAGGGAAGTCGTACATAAACACCGACGTTGCCAATCCTTTGTCTATGATATTTTTATTAAACCGACTTGTTTTCCCGTCAGTAAGAATCTTTCCTAATAGTTGAAGTGCATAATTGTCTTTATGTAGACCCTTTGGTGTCTTGTGGCCAACCCCAACAACGCCCGTTTGTCCAGCTCTTTTTACTGTAATTCTTCGGGGGCCCTCTTGTTTGGGTTCTTCTGTATACATCTCTGGTGGGTCGTTTTCACTTCGTTTGTGTTCCCCAAAATATTTTTTTATTAACTTTAATGCTTCGTTTTTTTTAAAGTCGCCAATAATGGTAACTGTGGCATTGTTGGGCCAATAATATGTGTCATAAAACTCTTGAAGTTTGTGAGTGGGTATATTTTCAATGTCCGAACGCCAACCAATTGTCGAATGGTGGTAGGGGTGGGCTTGATATGCTGTGGCCCAAATATTTTTATCTAAAACATCAAAGGGGCTATTTTCACCGCGTTCAAACTCATTTCGTACGACGGTCATCTCTGGTTTTCTGTCTTCATCTTTTAAAAGGGCAAATCGCATCCGATCGGCTTCAATTTCGATTGCTCGCTCCAAATGTTTACTTGGTACCACTTCAAAATAATTGGTTCTGTCGTTCCAAGTTGTTGCGTTTATCTGGGCACCTATGTTTTGGAGTTCGTTCCAAATTGCAGTGCCTTTCTCTTTGTTAAAATTTCGTGAACCTTTAAACATTAGGTGTTCGAGCAAGTGGGTTGATCCCGTATGGCCAATTGCTTCGTTTCTCGAGCCTACATGATAGGTAACCATAAAAGTAACAACGGGCGCAGAGTGGTCTTCCAGGGTCAAAACTGTTAAACCGTTTTGTTCAAACTTGTATTCTTCTATTCCACCCGATTCTTTAATAAAGACAGGGTCTTTAAATGCTTTTTTGTTTTCTATCGACATTCCTATCCTTTTTTTGTATCAATTTTTTTCTGATGTTTTAAATTCTTTTTTCTATCATTAAATATAGGTAGCGAAATTAGGAACGCTACCATATTATATTTTGTGATGAATTCATCTCTTTATTCAATTAATCCAACGGTCGGGGCCGCAATTAAATCTGGCCAATCGGTGTTGGCTTTAGAATCAACCATTCTCGCCCACGGGATGCCTTACCCACAAAACATTGCCTTTGCTAAAAAATCAGACCGGTTGGTGCGGTCTTTTGGGGTGATACCCGCTACGATTGCAATTGTCTCCGGAAAAATATGTGTTGGTTTAGATAATGAACAGTTAGATAGCGTTGCGCAGGGCAAGAACGTGCAAAAAGTTGCGGTAAGGGATTTGTCTCATTGTCTTTCTTCTGGTTTGACCGGCGCTACAACCGTTTCCGCAACAATGCGTATTGCGCATGCAGTGGGAATTAAGGTGTTTTCAACCGGGGGCATTGGGGGTGTTCACCAGAACTGGAAGAGTACGTCAGATGTTTCTCAGGATCTTTACGAGCTTAGTCGAACCCCGCTTGTTGTTGTCTCAAGTGGGGCGAAGGCAATTTTAGATCTTCCAAAAACCGTAGAATATCTCGAATCTTTATCTGTGCCTATATTGGGATATAAAACAGATAATTTTCCCGCTTTTTATTCCAGAAAAAGCGGTGTACAAATAGATACGCGTGTTGATTCTCCTGAAGAAATAGCTCAACACTTCAACATACATCGCTCTTTGGGTTTGGCTTCTTCTCTTTTGGTGGCAAACCCCGTTCCTAAAACAAATGAAATTGACCGTGGGACAGTGTCTGTTTTTATTGAAAAAGCACTTGTAGGGGCCAAAGAAAACCATATTTATGGGAAAAAATTGACACCATTTCTATTGAGTGAAATTTATCGTCTTTCTAATGGAAACAGCTTAAAAACAAACATGGCGCTTGCCTTGAGCAATATAAAGCTTGGGACTCAAATTGCCTTAGCTCTTTCTCTTTCCAAACAGTGCAGTGCCAACGCGAACCATGGTTGAGCCTTCTTCGGCAGCAATCTCATAATCGCCACTCATACCCATTGAGAGATCTGTAAGCACTGTTTGGGGATTTTTGTTGTTGAGCACGCCCCGAAGTTTTCTTAGTTTAACAAACGCGGTTCTTATTTTTTCTTTATTCTCTGTTCTTGGTCCAACGGTCATGAGGCCGGTAACGTTTAAATTAGAGGCCTCGACGCACAAAAGCATCTCTTCTATTTGGTCTGGTTTAAATCCGTGTTTTTGTGGCTCTCCACTTGTGTTTATTTCCAGTAAAGTGGGAATTGTTTTATTCAGTGTTTTAGCCTTTATATTAATTTTTTGTGCCAGCCCTACAGAGTCTACAGCATCGATTGTATCAAAAAGCTCTATGCATTTTTTTACTTTGTTGGATTGGAGATGCCCTATAAATCTTTTTGTTAAGCCTGGCATAAAATCAAAAGATTTAAACTTTTTGTCGGCCTCTTGAATTCTATTTTCTCCAATGGTTTTAATACCCGCGTCATAGCAATTTTGAATTTGGGAGACGGTTCGCGTTTTTGTAACGGCTATAAACTGAACGGGGTGGTTATAGCCACCCCGTCTTTGTGCAAGTTCAATGTTTTCTTGGATTCTTTCTATCGTGTTTTTCAGGCTCGCGCATCCTTGTCTTCTGGTTCTACGGCATCAATAGAAAGTTGTTTGTCGTCATCTTCTTTCTTTTTTTCCGCGGCCGCCTCTTCGCTGATAACGCGCGTAATAGAAGAAATGCTTGCTCCCTCATCTAATTTCACCAGCTTTACGCCTTGGGTTACCCGACCAATGGTTCGAATTGCCCCAACAGATTGGCGCATTAAAACGCCTGAATCTGTAATAACAATTAAGTCATCTGAGTCGACCACTTCCATTATTTTAACCATTTTACCCGTTTTTTCTGTGCACCGCATTGTCATCACGCCTTTTCCACCGCGGGCTTGGGTGCGATATTGTATTACATCTGTTCTTTTTCCCATTCCTTTTTCTGTGGCCACCAGAATAGTTCCTTCGCGGCGCACCACCAGCATTCCAATAACACGGTCGTTTTCGGATCCAAGGGTAATTCCTTTTACCCCCATTGTTTTTCTGCCGCTTGGTCTAATGTTGTTTTCTGGGAACCTGATTGATTTTCCTTCGTGAGTTCCTAAAAGAATATCGTATTCACCGTTGGTAATCCTTGCTTCAATAAGTTCGTCTCCGTCCCGAATTTCGATGGCGTAAATCCCGCCTTTTCTTGGGTTGCCATATGCTGATAAAACTGTCTTTTTTACAATACCGTTTTGGGTTGCCATTACAATAAAGTGGTTGTCGTCAAAATCTTTCACGCTAACAAAGGCTTTTACTTGTTCCCCGGGTTCACACCCAATCAAGTTGACAACAGCGCGGCCACGGGTTGCGCGACCACCTTGTGGAATATCATAAACTTTTAACCAGTAACACTTTCCTTTATCTGTAAAAAAGAGCATGTAATTATGAGTGTTTGCAATAAAAAGGTGTTCAACAAAATCCTCGTCTTTGCTCATGGCCCCCTGTATGCCGCGTCCGCCCCGGCGCTGGGTGCGATATGTGTTTAATGCTGTCCTTTTGATATATCCTTGGTGGGTTATTGTTAGCACGACTTCTTCTTCGGCAATCATATCTTCCATGGAAAAGTCCATATCAACCGGGATTATTTCTGTCCTTCTTTCGTCCCCGTATAAATCGCGAATCTCAAATAGTTCGTTTTTTATAATATCCATTCGTTGGGTTTTGCTGTCAAGAATTCCTTTTAAATGAGAGATGATTTTTATTAACGCTTTATACTCTTCTACTATTTTTTCTACCTCAAGGCCTGTAAGCTTTTGGAGTCTCATTTCAAGAATCGCTTGGGCTTGTGTTTCAGATAGACTAAAGTTGTTCATTAGGCCTTCTTTGGCTTGTGGTGGGTTTTTACTGCCGCGAATAACTTTTATAACTTCATCTATATTGTCCAGCGCCGTTTTTAAACCCTCTAGGATATGTGCTCTCGCCTCTGCTTCTTTTAATTCAAACTGGGTGCGGCGAACAACAACGTCGTGCCGAAAATCAACAAAATGGTTTAATATTGTTTTTAAGGGCATGATTTTGGGTACCCCGCCCACAAGCGCCAATAGAATAATACCGAAAGTGTCTTGAAGTTGGGTGTGTTGATAAAGTTGGTTCAGAATAACCTCTGGAACCGCATCCCTTTTTGTCTCAATGACTACACGGATGCCGTCTTTATCTGATTCGTCTCGAAGGTCGGTTATTCCAACTACTTTTTTATCCCGAACCAAATCTGCTATTTTTTCAACCAGGTTTGCTTTATTTGTTTGGTAGGCAACCTCTGTAATTACGATGCTGTTTTTCCCGTTTTTATTTGTTTCAATATGAGCGCGAGCGCGCATTTTTATTTTTCCACGCCCCGTTTCATATGCGCTTTGTAGGCCATCCATCCCCAGAATAAGTCCCGCCGTTGGAAAGTCAGGTCCCTTGATGTGGGTCATAATTTCTTCAGTAGAAATATCTTCGTTTTCAATTAAAGCAATTAAACCGTTCGTGATTTCTGTTAGGTTGTGTGGGGGAATTTTAGTCGCCATTCCAACCGCAATGCCCTCTGAGCCGTTCACCAACAACGTTGGCACCGCAGATGGTAGAACCGTTGGCTCTTTCATTGTTTCGTCAAAATTTAAACCCCAATCCACCGTTTCTTTCTCTAGGTCTTTTAGCATTTCGCTTGAAATTTTTGTCATCCGAGATTCGGTGTAACGCATGGCCGCTGCATTGTCGCCATCGATTGAGCCAAAGTTTCCCTGTCCATCTACCAACTCATATCGCATAGAAAAAGCCTGAGCCATACGAACCAGCGCGTCATAAACTGAACTGTCTCCATGTGGGTGGTATTTACCCAAAACATCACCCACAATACGTGCAGATTTTTTATATGGCCGGTTCCAGCTGGAGCCCAATTCGCTCATTCCAAAAAGTATGCGACGGTGTACTGGTTTAAGCCCGTCCCTCACGTCAGGAAGAGCCCTTGACACAATTACCGACATGGAGTAGTTTAGGTAGCTCTCCCGCATTTCGTCTACAATGTCTCTTGGAAGTGTATTGTCTCTGTTAAAATCAGTCATAATTGTTTCCTGTTTTTTTATACGTCAAGGTTGACGACAAATTTTGCGTTTTTCTCAATAAATGTCCGACGGGCTTCCACGTCGCTTCCCATTAGATTTTGAAAGGTTTCTGCGGCCTCCCCGGCGCTTTCGACTGTCACTTGCATCAGGGTCCGGCGCTCCGGATCCATGGTTGTTTCCCAAAGTTGGCCCGGATTCATTTCTCCCAACCCTTTATAACGCTGAATTGATACTTTTGTGTTTTTGTTGTCTTTTTTCATTCTTTCAATCATCAGGTCGCGCTCGTTGTCATCATAAGCATATGATTCTTTTTTTCCTTGTGCCACGCGATAAAGCGGTGGAAGAGCAAGATATAAAAAGCCCCCATCAATAATTTCTTTCATTTTTCGATAGAAGAATGTTAGCAGTAGCGTTCGAATGTGGGATCCATCTACGTCTGCATCCGTCATAATAATAATTTTGTGATACCTTAGATTTTCAATGTCTAAATCTCCGGGTGATTTTTCTCCCATCTCATCTTCTGATCCTCCAAACCCTGCGCCCAAGGCAGTTATTATTGATTGTACTTCGTTGTTGGAAAGCAATTTGTCTATCCGCGCTTTTTCAGAGTTAATAACTTTTCCACGTAGAGGTAAAATTGCCTGGGTTCTCCTGTCTCTTCCTTGTTTTGCAGATCCCCCCGCAGAGTCACCCTCAACCAAATACAATTCACAAAAAATTGGGTCCCTGTTTGAACAGTCTGCTAGTTTTCCAGGAAGAGAGGACCCCCCCAGAGCGCTTTTTCGCCTGATTAACTCTCGGGCTTTTCTCGCTGCGCTTCTACTTCGGGAAGCCAACAGGGCTTTTTCAACAACCCTACGACCAATGGATGGGTTTTGCTCAAGAAAATCTAAAATCCCTTCGTATACAGCCCTATCCACGATTCCTTTCACTTCGCCGTTTCCAAGTTTTGTTTTTGTCTGTCCTTCGAACTGTGGTTCTGCGACCTTTATGCTTATAATCGCGGTTAGGCCCTCCCGAAAATCCTCGCCAGACAGGGTAATCTTTTCATTTTTCTTCGCTTTAATTAGGTTGTTTTTTGTGGCGTGGTTATTCATGGCCCGCGTTAAGGCAGAGCGAAAACCCGAAAGGTGTGTCCCGCCTTCAATGGTGTTAATATTGTTTACAAATGTCAAAATGTTGTCATTATAGGTGTTCCCATATCGCATAGCAATCTCTACGGGGGTGTCGCCGTCCTCTTTGTTCACTGTAATAATTTTATTGTGAAGGGGGTTGTTGTGTTCGTCTAAATATTTAACAAAATCGCTAAGGCCGCCATTAAATTTAAAAGAATCGGTTTCCCCTTCTTCGGTTCTTTCGTCTCTAAGTATAATTTCTAGTCTCCTGTTTAGGTAGGCCAGTTCACGGAGGCGCTCCGCTACAAGACTATATTCAAAATCAATTGTATTAAAAATGCTATTGTCTGGATAAAAACAAACCTTCGTACCTGTTTTTTTTGATGTTCCCGTTGTTTTTAATTCGTTTTGTGGATCCCCCGCTTTATAGTCTTGTCTGTGAATTTTTCCATCTCTTTTTACCTCTACCCACATCCATTCGGAAAGTGCGTTTACAACTGAAACGCCGACGCCGTGTAACCCGCCCGATACTTTATAAGATCCTTTGTCAAATTTTCCACCGGCGTGTAGAACTGTCATTACGACCTCAACGGCTGGCTTTTTTTCTTCTTTGTGTATATCCACGGGAATACCCCGCCCGTTGTCTTCGACGCTAACAGAGCCGTCAGGATTAAAAACAACTATAACGCGATCACAGTATCCAGCCATCGCTTCGTCAATTGAGTTGTCTACCACTTCATAGACAAGGTGATGAAGGCCGCGTTTACCCACATCGCCAATATACATCGCAGGTCTTTTTCGTACCGCTTCAAGCCCCTCTAATACTTTGATGTTTTCTGCGCTATAGCTCGCGCCGGCTTGTTGTTCGCTCATATAAATTTTATTTCCTTTATCGTTTTTTGACCAAGCTCGTGGTTCAGTTTTTTTATAATTTCATCTTTTTTGAACAAAAGTTCTTGTCGCCACGATGCGTTTTCTGTTTTGATCGTTAGAATTCCATGTTCGACCTTTTCTGGGCTTGTGTTTTTTGCAATATTCGAACCAACAACTTTTTCCCAAATTAAAATCGCATTGTTCTGTTTTACGCCTTTTTCTAACCCTGCTTTTTTTAGGAACGCTTCCATTGCTGTTTTAAATTTTTGCATTATCTCGCCAGGTGAAAGCTTTTATTGTCGGGGGTCTCAAGGTCAATTCCGTGATTCTTTAAATTAAAAAGATCTGTATTTGTAATAATTGTTTGTGTGTTCTTTTTTAACAGTTCAAACACGGCGTCGCTTCTTTTTAAATCCAGCTTCGCAAATAAATCGTCCAATAAAAAAATTGGCGCTCTTCCTGTTTTTTCTTTTATAAACATGAACTCCGCCAACTTTACAAGCACCAATGCTATTTTATGCTCTCCTTGGGATCCAAAGTTTCTTAGTTTTTTTTCATTAAATAAAAAGCTAATTCTGTCCCGATGTGGGCCGACAGAGGTTTGTTTGTTTATTACATCTCTATCGTGAGTTTCTTTAAGCATTTCTTTCATTTGTTTTTTGTCTATATCGATGTTTCCTATTTTCAATTTAATTGAAATAGATCCGTCTCCATAAGACGACGATGCTGTGGACAAATACGTCATAAATTCTTCGTTTAGCTCCTTTTTTGCCTTCCAAACCTTTGCGCCAAGGTCGGCAAGTGTTTCGTCCCAGGCTTCAAACACAATTTTGTTTTTATTCTCTCTTAGGAGAGCGTTTCTTTGTTTAAGTGCCGAAAAAAACTTCGACAAATTATTTAAATATTCCTCGGATGTAATTGAATACAGCTTGTCAAAATAATTGCGACGATTGCCGGGGGTGCCTTTTGTTATGTTTTGTTCTTCTGGTGATAAAATTATAACAGGATTTTGTCCTATTAGGGTCTTCCTCCCAACGTCTTTTCCGTTTATTTTTATTTTTTGTCGCCTATCTTTTCCTTGAGAAAACAAGATTTCATCCTCTTTGTTTTCAGAAGAAAAGGCCCCCTTTACTCGGAAAAAATCCTTCTCGTGTTTAATTATTTCTGTCATTTTACTTGTTCGAAAACTTTTCCCAATTGACAATAAATGAATTGCCTCTAACACGGCTGTTTTTCCTGATCCGTTTTCGCCCCAAATAACATTAATCCCTGGACTAAAATCCATATCTAATTGTTGGTGGTTTCTAAAAGATACCATTTGAATATTACTAATTGGCATCACCACTATTTTTTGTAATAATGAGTTTGATTTTATTTTTCTGCTTTAATTAAAACCGTTGTTCTATTCGTTTAGACGAATCGGCATTAGCAGCATTGTTAATTCTGACTTTTCATTTTGGGTTCCAGGATAAAAAAGAGCGGCGCTAATGGGTGTTTTAAATTTAATAATTACCTTTTCATTGTCTACGTGGGATAAAATATCTTTTAAGTATCGGGCGTTATACCCAATTACAAAATCTTCCCCGTCGAATTCTCCTGATATTTTTTCTTGTGCCTTAGAAGATTTTTCAGGGTCTTCGGTTGTTATTTTAAAGTTTTCTTTATTTAGTCTAAGTGCAATTTGATGTGTGGATTTGTTTGAAAATATTGATACACGCCGAACAGCAGATAGCAATTCGTTCTGATTTGCTGTAAATGCCTTGTCATTATCTTGAGGAATAACGCTTTGAAAGTCTGGAAATCTTTCATCAATTATTCGGGTAAAATATGTATCCTCTCCAATTGTTGCAGTCATATGGTTGTCTCCCATCCACATTTGAATCGCACTATCACCAACCAAAACATTTAATAAAAGGCTAAGAAACTTTCGTGGTACAATCACATCTCCTGAATATTCATCGGCATTGTAGTCTTTTCTTGTATATCTCACTAGCCGGTGACCGTCTGTAGCAACGGCTGTTAATTCTGTTTTTCCAAATCGAAAAAGAACGCCAGTAAGTGCCGGTTTAAGTTCGTCTCTGCTTACAGCGAAAGATGTTTTTGAAATGATCTCTTTCAATGCGTTTGAAGATACGCCCGTTGCTTTTCTATTGTCCGCTTCTGGTGTTGCGGGAAATTCATCTGCTGGTTTGCCCATTATATCGTAAGAACCAACCTCTGTAACCATTTTTACTCTGTTGTTTTCATCTGCCGTAAGTGTAATTCTGGCTTCGTCTGGCAATTCGTTGGTGACATCCAATAGCGTCTGAAGAGGGATTGCGACACTTCCAGCAGTTTCTAGACTAACGGGGAGATTAACGATAATTGTAATTTCTAAATCGGTGGTTCTTAAAATTGTCCCCTCTTCTCTTACGCTAAAAAGAACACTACTTAAAATTGGTAATGTTGAGCGGGTTGGTGTGGCTTTTGATAGTTTTTGTAGGGCCACTTGAAGTTCTTTTTTTGATGTTGAAATTTTCATACTGATTTCCAAAAAATTAAGAGTGATTTAATCAAAATATTATGTCTAAAAAGTCGAACAAACATTAATGAAACTAGGGTGTTTTAACAAGCAGTTTTCCGTCTGAAGCTCTGGTGTTTTGTATTTAAAAACCAAGCGCTGCTATTAAGATATTTATTATAATAGTGTGGATAAAAGCCAAAAAGACTGATAGAGAGAAAAGGAAACGAAAAAATAAAAGAGCTTTCCCAACAAACCTCAACAAGAGCTTTATGTGGAAAACGCAGGAATATCCGTGGATAACCCGGAGGTTTTCAACATAAAATATTTAAAAAAATTAAAAATATTTAAAAACTAAAGAATGTGGAAAAAGACCGTTGAAACTGTTGAAAACTCCTCAGTCAAAAATGTTGATATAGAAATTTTTTCGCGCATCAAGAACCCACCCTTCAAACCAGTCACCCCTTTTTTTATTTAAAGCAAGCGTTTCAATTTCATTCCAGTGTTTAGATAAGTCTGCGCCCCCCCCCCGCTTAGTTGCCTCTACCCACAGAAGATGGTAACCATACTCAGACTGAACCGGGCCGGCGCATTCGTTGGGATTAATTTGTCCAAGAACCATTCCAAATTCGGGAATTGGGTAGGTGTTTGGATCTACCCAACCAAGGTTTCCCCCGCCGTCCTTTGTTTGGCTATCCATAGAATGTTCTTTAATTGTAGAAATAAAATCGGCAAGCGTTTTAGACGAATCTTTTAGAGATAAGGCCCGGTTGTAGGCCGATGTTTCATCTTTATCTGTAAGGGGCGGGCTTATTAAAACATGTCTAACTTTAATTTTTTCACCCAAAATCTCTTCAGTTTCAATAATGTGATATCCAAATTCAGTTTTCACAGGAAGACTTATCTCGCCAGGTTTTAAAGTAAAGGCGACAGATTCAAACTCGGTAACCAAATTGCCACGGCGCACAAAACCAAGTGCCCCCCCACTGTTTTTAGACCCAGGATCTTGAGAGTATTGAGTAGCAACAGACTCAAAGGTGGTTTCCCCTTTTAATATTTTTTCGCGCAAACTTTTTAATAAAGCCACCGTTTTATTAATTTGTTCAACGCCGGGCTCTATTTTAACAAGAAGGTGGCGCAGCTTCACCGTTGTTGGAAAAGGGGGTATACTGTCGCGATAGGAATTAAAAAAAATCACGACACCGCCTTTGTTTATAGAAATCTTACCAATAAGCTCTTGTTGGTATTTTTGGGCAACCATCATATCTTTTATATCATACCAGTATTCTCGACGAAAGACACGGAGCGGTTGGCCCAAGGCCTTTTCCGCAGCCTCCTCGCCCCCCGCCTGAGCGACAATATTGTTGATTTGTTCCTCAAGGGTTCGATCAACGTCTTTATCTTGAACAACAACAGAATCAAGTTCAGCCATAACCAAAATGACTTTACGGTTAACAACAGATCTGATAATGTCCTTTTTAAGCTGTAAAATTTTATCGGCGTTTTTGTTTGGATCAAGTTTTTGTTGAAAAATGGCCATAGACAGGGCCTGATTTATATCGCTCTTTAGAATGGTTTTGTCCCCGACAATAGCAGCAACACCATCTATCGTTTGACGAAAAACGCCCTCGCGGCTTGTTAGGGGCTCATCGTTTGTTGTGTTGGCCTCAATTTGTTGCTGAGGTTGTAGCGCCGAGAGAAAGCAAAAAAAGAGAACAACGTTTGTGTGTTTCATTCAGGGTCCATTTGTTATTTTATAAAGACAAGTAGCGGACAGCCGGCCTGCGCCAAAAAGAACGCTCCTTTTGTTTGTGCCATGTGTTATTCTCTTTTAATCGAGAAGTTCCCATTGCGCAACAAATAAGGCTGAGAAATTACTTATCCACAACGGGAGAAAACAATTCCGCAAATTTAAAAGAAAAACCCAAAGAATCTTTTATGGAAACAGTTTCAAAGGCGATTACAAGGGACCCCTCGCCCCCATTTTTAATTTTATACGGCCGACCACTGTCTTGAAACGCCTCGCTTAGCCTTTGAAAAAACGCGGACGGGCCTAAGCCGGCAGGAACACCACCAAGAACAACCGAAAATACATTGGGTTTTATAAAGATTTTTAAAATTGGGTAAGAATAGAGCGCGCACTGTAAACTTGAAATTGTTAATAGTGTTTCCGTCTCTATTGGGAGTGGGCCGAAGCGATCGACAAGCTCCTCTCGAACGGAAAAAATATCGTCCACCGATAACGCCTCAGAAATTTTTTGATAAAAATATAAACGGTCTTGCACAAGAGGCATATATTCGTTTTTTATCAACGCATCCCCGGAAAAAACAACACTTAGCTTGTCTTTTTGTTTCGAGGTTTTTTCACCAAGAGACTCACGAAGGGCTTGATTTAATATTTTATTATAAAGTTCGAATCCAACATTGGATATTTGACCGCTTTGTTCATAACCGAAAAGGTTTCCAGCGCCCCGAATCTCCATATCTTTTATAGCGATACTATATCCAGATCCAAGGGATGAATAGTGTTCTATGGCTTTTAGTCGCTGAAAAGCATCGGGAAGAAGCTGTAGGTCGGCCGGTAGACACAAAAAACAATACGCCCGTTTTTCTCCGCGCCCAACTCGACCACGAATTTGATATAGCTGCGCTAAGCCAAACATGTGTGCATTGTTTATAATTATAGTGTTTGCGTTTGGAATGTCTAAACCGGACTCTATGATAGTTGTGCACAATAAAATGTCAACGTCTCCAGCGAAAAAGGACAAAATGACACCTTCAAGTTGCTTGCTTGGCAACTGACCATGTCCAACCGCTATTCTAGCGTCCGGGAAAAAAGACCCAAGCTTTTCAAATAAAAAAGGAAGACCCGCCACATCGTTGTGTAAAAAATAGACCTGCCCATTCCGTTTTAATTCTTTTTGAATTGCCTTTTTTATAAAAGCCCAATTAAATCGTATAACACTAGTTTGTATTGGCAAACGGGAAAGAGGCGGCGTTTCTATATTTGTGGTATCTCGAATGCCCACCAAAGACTGTTGTAGGGTTCTTGGGATTGGGGTCGCCGTTAGCGTTAAAACGTCCACCCTATTTTTTATACCACGAATATACTCTTTATGTTTTACACCAAAACGGTGCTCTTCGTCGACAACCAATAAGCCAAGATTTTTGGTTGGAACATCTGTATTTAAAAGGCGATGTGTTCCAACCAAAACATCAATTTTGTTATTGTATAGGCGGTCTAAAATTATAGCTTGTTCTTTTTTTGTTCGAAATCTTGATAAGAGTTCTACGGTTACGCCGAGTGGTTCAAGACGATTTTTACAAGTAATATAATGTTGATCCGAGAGAACCGTTGTTGGCGCAAGAAAAAAAACCACCTTATCTGAGAGAACAGCGCGCATAGCCGCACGGATCGCGACTTCCGTTTTTCCAAACCCGACGTCTCCACAAATCAGTCGGTCCATGGGGTTTGGAAGGTCGAGATCTGCATTGATTTCTTTTATGGCTAACAACTGGTCTTTTGTTTCTTGAAACGGAAAACTATTTTCAAGCCGTTTCATTAGGCCGTTTTCTTTGGTGTACCTAAATCCCCGAGGAGAAGATCGGGCGTTATACAGACGAACAAGGTGAGAAATAACATCAGCCGCATTTTTTTTAGTCTTGGCTTTTTGTTTTTCCCAGGCCCCAGACCCCAGGCGTGCTAATTTTGGCGAACTACTGCCACCACCAATATACTTATGCACTCGACCAAACCTGTTTATCGGAACATAAACCAAATCACCACCACTATATTCTATTTTTAAGTTTTCTTCCTGGTTGTCTTGGCTACCAACGGCGTGAAGCCCGCGATACACACCAATTCCAAAATCCACATGGACAAGAAAGTCTCCCCAGCTGAGACTGTTCAATGATGTTATTTTCTCGTGCTTGTTTTTTTCTACAACAGAATAAGAACGGTTTTTGGCCTGGCTTTTTCCTCCAGATAAAGAGAAACAAGCAAGCCCGATCGACGGCAAGCCAAAACTACGGCTAAGCCCAAGAGAAAGCTCTATCGCTTCATTGCTACGATGAAACAACCGCCCAAGAGGGTTAAACAAATACACACCGTTTTTTGGATACCTTGAAAGAACATCGTCAATTAGTTTTTTCTTAACCGATGACGAAAAAAGATCTACAGAGAACGATTCAACGAAAACACCCATCGTTTTTTTGCCGGACAAGAAAACAAGAGATCCGTTAGTTATGTATAATACAATATCACACAATTCATCAATTGCGTCAGACAGCCTAATTGTGTTGTCGTTTTTGTTTGCAGATGAAAAGAGCTTATACTCAGACAAATCCTCAGAAGAAAGCTGGGCCGAAGGGTCAAAAAACCTTATAGACTCAACGTGATTTCCAAAAAACTCAACACGAACAGGTTTTTCTTCATACAGTGGGAAAACATCTAATATACCCCCCCTAATTGAAAAGGTATTTGGCGAATGAGAGTGATCAACTTGTTCGTAATTCCACAGGGACAATTTTTCTAGGACCTGATCTCGGCTTAAGGTTGAACCAACCACGAAATTAACAACGCTGCTCTTATCTGGTTTTATAGGAGAGACAAAACCACCCATTGCTTTTTTTGGTAGAATAAACAGGCCCCCGCTTTTCGTTTGTAAGGCGTTAGCGGAGCGAGCAAAATCCACGCGCTTTGGAGAAACAAAACCCGGAACCGAGACAGGATCGCCATCATCGTTGGGAAAAAGGAACACACTTTCGGGAAGCATGCCAAGACAATCACCATAAATGGACGCAGCAGCACCATTTTCGTCACATATAACAGCAATGGATTTATTTTTGCGTTGGTGAAGCGCTGTTAAAAAAAGGGCACAGGCTGGCCCACTGTTTAGCTCAAGAGTAAAACCCGCATTGTTTTTAATGCTCTCGCACAGAGCATTAAAAGGGTCGCTCGAAGAAATGGCCTCAAAGAGCTTGGTTAACAATTGACCCTATTGGTTTCACGTGAAACATTTATTACGCCACCAGCATGACAGATAAAATGGAAATATCTGCAGGCGTAATCCCAGAGATTCTCTGCGCCTGGCCAAGCGTTTCTGGGCGGATACGGGTAAGCTTTTCCCG
Source organism: Fidelibacterota bacterium (assembly GCA_018674655.1). Taxonomy (GTDB): domain Bacteria; phylum Fidelibacterota; class Marinisomatia; order Marinisomatales; family TCS55; genus TCS55. Next base: position 17,770 of record JABGZQ010000026.1, read on the forward strand.
AGCCTCAGAAGAAAGACCGCCAATACGAAGATAATCAAACTTGTTTGGTATTAAGACGTTTTCTTGCTTTTTCATTCTAAGAACCTGTTTGTTTTGTCTTTTTATATAGCCATCATATTTTACAATTGCTTCGGCTTCTATGTAGCTTTCGCTTAAGAAATGCGCCGGTATCTTTGGTTTCTTTGTTTTGTTAAAAACAGCTTCGGGGAGGTCTGCAATTCCCACCGAGGGGCGCGTTAGAAGTCGCTTCGCTGTTGTTTTTTGTCTAACGGGGCTTTCCTTACAATTGGCCAGGATTCGGTTTGTGTGTTCAAGCTCTAATGTTGTGTCCAAGGAAGAAACTATTATATTAAGGCGCTCCTGAATACTGTTAATTTCAAAAATTTGTTCAGGGTCTAATAGGGAGTGTTTTTCCGACGTTTTCAAAAGTCGGCTGTGCGCATTAGAATAACGAAGCAATATTCTATACTCTGCTCGCGAGGTGAACATGCGATATGGTTCAAGCGTATCTTTTGTTATTAAATCATCAATCAAAACACCAATATATGCTTCGTCTCGAGCAAGAACAAGCGGTGCAACGTTTTGAATGTATCGCATAGCGTTTATACCCGCTATTAACCCCTGGGCTGCGGCTTCTTCGTATCCGGAAGTTCCATTAATTTGACCGGCGAAAAACAACCCAGGAACACCCTTTGTTTCTAACGAAGCTTTTAATTGAGAGGGAGAAAAAAAATCATATTCAATCGCATAACCCGGTCGAAAGAACCGAACAGATTCGAACCCAGGGATTGTGCGCAATGCCTTTAGTTGAATTGTTTCGGGTAGGCTGGTTGAAAACCCATTTAAATATATTTGGTCGGAGCCAACCCACTCCGGCTCTAAAAATAAAGTATGCTCGTCGTGATGTGAAAAACGATGTATTTTATCTTCAATTGATGGACAATATCGTGGCCCCACGCCACCGACATCGCCAGAAAACATCGGACTTAAACCGATGTTTTCAGCAATTATGTTTTTACAAGGAACGCCGGTTTTAACGGTATGACACGGAATGTTTGGCGGCTGAAAAGATTTCGTGCGATAAGAAAACGGCGTAGGAAACTTATCGCCAAAGGTGGGCACGGCCTTGGACCAATCAATTGTATTTTTATCTAACCTCGGTGGCGTTCCCGTTTTTAATCGCCCAGCAACAAAACCAAGGGAAACCAGAGCATTTGTAATGCCATCAGAGCCGCTCTCTCCCATCCTTCCGGCGCGAATTTTCTTCTGACCCACATGAATTAAACCACCCAAAAAAGTTCCACAGGTAATTATAACGGTACGCGAAAAAACCCTTGTGTCGTCTCTCAAGATAACACCAGAGATGTGGTTATTTTCAAGAAGCACATCCACAACCTCACCATCAATAAGGTGTATATTGTCGTTATTTAAAACAACAGAACCGGCAACAGATTCGTACACCCGCTTATCTACCTGCGCGCGTGGAGACCAAACGGATTTCCCCTTAGATCTATTTAAAATTTTAAATTGTATTCCGCTTTTATCTGTCGCGTTACCCATAAAGCCACCGAGCACGTCAATTTCACGGACAATTTGACCTTTGGCCAACCCCCCAATAGCCGGATTGCAAGACATACGGCCAACAGTAGAAAGGTCAAGAGAAACCAAACCAACGGCGCTTGAAAACCTGGCAGAGACCAGGGCCGCCTCAACGCCGGCATGGCCAGCGCCAACAACAATAACATCAAATGTGCGCGAACCGCGTTTCACGTGAAACTACTTACCAACACACATTTTATCAAATATATTGTTTAATATTTTATCTGGAGACGTTTTGCCCAATAGGGCATCAATGGCATCCAAAGCCGAGCGAACCTCAAAAGAAAGAAGCTCCATATCCAAAACGTCGGATTCAAAAAACGACAGCGCTCGAGACAGTGCAAAAGAACATTCTTTTATTGAAAGATGCTGCCTGCTTGTGGACAAATAATCTTCTTCTGTGGAAAGCCTGTTTATCCCAAGGTCGTTAATTAATCGGCGCTTAAGGGCGTTAATCCCTGCGCCTGACTTGGCCGATATATGTATAATACGACCATCAGTTTTCATTTCGTTTCTCAGATCGGCCTTGTTCAACACATTGATTGTTGGTAGATCGGACCCTGTGAAGTGTTTTTTGGTTCGGCTATCGGTGAGAGAAATAACTAAATCCGCTCCTTCGATCGCTTTATAAGTCCTCTTTATCCCCTCTTTTTCTATCGAATTTTTAGCGCCGCGAAGACCGGCCGTATCAACAAACCGAACCGGAACCCCATCAAGTATCAGCTCAACCTCAATTGTATCTCTTGTGGTGCCGGGCACATTACTTACGATAGCGCGGTCTGATTCAGAAAGGCGGTTTAACAGGGTAGATTTCCCCACGTTTGTCGCCCCAGCGATAACAACCGTTGCCCCCCCGCTTAACAGTCGACCAAGAGAAAAGGATTTTTGTAATTGGTTAACAGTAAGAGAGATTTTATCTAAATCAACAAAAAGGGCATTGACATCTAAAGACAAAACATCTTCTTCGGAGATATCCAACAGATGTTCAAGTTGGGAGAGCAATTCAGAAAGAGTCGATTGTATTATATTTAATCGGATGGATAGAGACCCGTCAATAATTTTCTGCTGACTTCGAGAGGACTCGATAGATTTTGAGCGAATGAGCGCAGCGACAGCTTCAGCTTGAACGAGGTCTAGCTTTCCATTTAAAAAGGCCTGGCGGGTAAATTCACCGGGATGGGCTAAGCGACAACCGCGAGCACAAACCGCGCCCACAAGAGCCCCAACAACCGACGGGTTCCCATGGGTCGAAATTTCTACCACATCCTCACCAGTATAGGAATTCGGCCCATAGAAGACGGTGACAATACAACGGTCAATTAGATTCCCATTGAGATCATTTAACGTTGAAAGGGTCGCGAGACGATCGGAAAAAATATTTCGAGAAGATAATTTAGAAAGAATTTGAATAGCGCCGACCCCACTTACTCTGACGACAGCGAGACCACTGTGTCCAAAAGGGGTTGATGGGGCAACAATAGTGTCCCCAATGGTCATTTTTTCTTTGTTCTTTTTGCAGCCACAGGTGGGTTTTTAGCGGGGGCCGGTGTTAGATATTTTTGCTGGACAATTGAAAGAATATTAAAAACAGAATAATAAAGATTTAAGCCAGAAGGGAAAGAATAAAACAAAAACAAAAAGAACACATTCATGGCATACATGGTTACCTTTTGTTGGGTTCCAGAAGTCGGGGAAGCCATTAGCTTCTGTTGTAAAAACATTGTTGCCCCCATCAAAAACGGTAAGATATTTATGGGAAAACCGGCAACGGTCATTAGGGTGTCAGGGGAACTTAGGTCTGTTATCCACCCAAAAAACGGAGCACCGCGGAATTCAATTGTCGTTCTAAACACAGAGAAAAAAGCAATTAAGATTGGCATTTGAAGCAACATAGGAAAACACCCACCCATGGGATTAACGCCCTCCTCTTTAAACAGATCCATTTGGGCCCGGCTAAATTTTTGAGAATCGTTTTTATATTTTTCTTTTAGCTTTTGTACTTTTGGTTGAATATCCTGCATGCGGCGATTAGATTGAAAACTTCGCTTGGTTAATGGGTTAAGCAAAATTTTGACTAAAATTGCAAATATAATTACAACGAGGCCGTAGTTGGGCACCATGTTATACATCTTAGATAAAGACCAGGTAACCAGACGACCAAGGGGACGAATGATCGCCCAACCCAATTCCATTGTTTCTTCGAGGCCCACGCCCAAAGCGGTTATTCTGCCATATTCTAAAGGCCCTATGTATAAATCAAAGCGACCACTTTGCGCTGTGCTTTGTCTTAATTCTGTCGAAAAAATAGGGCGCTTGCCATCAACAAAACCACGCACAACGCCACCCACGCCCGGCGCCTCCGGAATTATTGCGGAAATAAAATATTTAGTTTTTGTCGCGGTCCAATTTGTTTTTCCTGTTTGTTTTTCTTCTGTTGTTTGACCCGCCTTTACAGAAGGTTTTAATAGCTCATCGCCCAAGTAGGCATATCCTTTAAAATGGGTGAACTCATCTTTTTGATTTTTTTCAGTTGGCGCCAGCCCACCATTCCAATGAAGGCTGTATTGGGCACGCGATAGATAACGATCTGGAGAGTCAAACCCAACCTCTAACCCAATCTTGTAAGTCTTTGGATAAAAAGTAAATCGTTTAGTTATGATATGGTTTTCAAATTTGGTTTTAAATGTTAACGATTTCTGTTTAGCCGTTGCGTCAATCTTGGACTCAGAATTAACAGCAGACCAATTGTTAGTCAATGAAACAGCGTCACCATCAAGCGAGACAAACTTTAAAAGCAAATTCTCTTTATTATATTTATCAACGATATTGACCTTGGAGGAATCGTATTTAGAATATTTTTCGAGAATATATTTTGAAAAAGAACCGCCGTTCAAATTAGAAAGAGTCGTCGTGTACAGTCCGTTTCTAACGACGAATTCCCGAGATGGAACTGTTGGAGAAAGAGCGGATTCCCGATTTTGTATTATCGGATCCCTATAGCCTTCTTTTTTTTCTGTAGAAAAGGTGGGGGTGGACACCGTTGAATCAACATCGGAGTTCATGGTGGGTGGAGCCACCATATCCATATACCACGGCGTAAAAATTAAAACGACAGCGATAAGGGCAAAAGCAAGAAGTGTTTTTCTATCCATGAGTTGTTAGGCTAACACCACCCAACACAGAAGTTGGATTGGCGATGATTTAACACGCCCGAAAGGAAGGAAACCCATTAAGCAGAAAGGGATTTTCTGCCTTTTTTACGTCGGCGGGCCAATACTTTTTTTCCACCAACGGAAGACATCCTAGACCGAAAGCCGTGTTTATTTTTTCTTTTTCTTTTACTTGGTTGATATGTGCGCTTCATTGTTTCTCCAAAATTAGCCCGGGAAAATAACAAAAATATCTCAACAAGACCAAAGAAAACGTCGAAAAGTTGAATGTGAGAAAAAAAACTAAAAAGAGACAAAAAGGCAATTGATGTGATATAAAAAAAGGCCATAAATTGAGTACAACCTAATTGTGGAAAACATGTGGAAAACTATACAATGACGCACACCGATCTTTGGAAAACAACAAAAGAAAATTTAAAAAAAACTCACCCTCAGCACGCCTTTTCGACTTGGTTTGAACCCATTACATCAATTGCCCTAAACAATAACAACCTTATTTTGGAGGTACCCAACCAATTCTTTTTTGAATGGATTCAGTCTCACTATAAAAAATCAATTCAAAAACAAACGGAAGAAGCGTTTGGCGGTACGATTAATATTAAATATACAGTCACGCCAGAAAACAACGAATCAGAAAAAGAGAAAAACCAAATCCGAGCAAAAGCGCATTCGGAAACACCAAAACAAAAGCTAAAAAATATTAACCGGCATTACACCTTCTCGTCTTTTATTGAGGGCTCTCACAACCAATTTGCAAAAGCTGCGGCGCTTAGCACCGTAGAGTCGTTGGGAAACAAAGCATTTAATCCTTTGGTTATTTATGGGGGCGTAGGCATGGGGAAGACACACCTGCTCCATGCAATAGGAAACAAAACTATAACAGAGAAACCTGGAAAAACAATTGTTTGCGCTTCAAGTGAAAAATTTACGCTAGACTTCATTTCTTCAATACAAAAGAATAAAACCGTGGAGTTTTCAAAATCATATAGAAAAGCTGATGTTTTATTAATCGATGATATACAATTTTTTCAGGGAAAGGAACAAACACAAGAACAGTTTTTTCACACGTTTAACGAGCTGTTTCAAAATGGAAAACAAATTGTTATGACTGCCGATAGATACCCTGGAGAGATGGTGGGGTTACAGGATCGGCTGTTATCTCGATTTAAATCTGGTCTATCGGTCGATATACAGCCACCAGATTTTGAAACGCGGGTGGCAATTGTTATGGAAAAAGCGGAACAAAACGGATTGAAATTGTCGTATGATATAATTGAGCTTATTGGTACACACATTAAAAAGAACATTAGAGACATAGAAAGCACAATAATTAGGCTGCTCGCCCACTCGTCGTTATCAAATACAGAAATCGACTACAGCTTAACAAAAAAGGTGATAAAAGAAAGATTGGGAAAAAGCGCAATAACAGACTTAACCGTTGAAGATATCGTAAGAAGAGTTTCAGAAACTACCCACATAAAAGAACGAGAAATTGTTGGCGCAAGTCGAAAAATGGAAATTACAGAAGCAAGGCAAATATCAATTTACTTGTGTCGTGAAATATTGGGCACCCCGCTGGTAAGCATCGGAATGCATTTCGGCGGTAGAGATCATTCCACCGTTTTGCACGCATGCAAAGTTATTGGAAGTAAAACAAAAAAAGACCACCGTATTGGCGCATTAGTTGGAGAATTAAAAAACGAACTATCTTTTGCTTTAAATTAAAGCCGGAAAATCATTCGTCGTTATCTTCATTATAATAGTCATAATAATCTGAATAATATTCCGCCTGAGCTGCGGCGCTAAAATCCTCATAGTTATCACCCTCAGGCGCCGAAACCTCCTTCTCCGGTTCTTCGTCATTGCGGTCACCGACAAAACCAAGATCTTTATGAGAAGGTGGGGCGTCCGACCTTAAAGCCGTAGAAGAAAGGGTTGGGCGAGTATTGTTCCGAAACAATACGCCCAACAAAAAAGAGAAAAACAGCAAAAGAATAGAGAATATTGCCCCCTCAGGTATAAAGACCAACCCACCAAACATATTCTGATCTAAGCCGTAATTTAAAAAGACTGCGGCGGACAGAAGAAACCCAAAGAGTATAATTACATTTCCGGCGACATCCGGAAGGTCGGACTGCATAATAGCTGCATATAAAAACCAAACCAAAACACCGGCAATCGCAAAAAAGATTCCGAGCAAATAGTTCTCAGATAGAACCGAAGCAAAAAAAGCAATAATGGCTAGCGCCGGTATTAGAAAACCGACACCAACCCGGATGTTGTTATTCATAATAAAACACGATGTTAAGTGTAAATTGATCCCCGAGATTATCTTCGGAAAATTGCCCATTAAAGGAGTAAAATGCAAGTGTTTATACTATTATATATCCGCTGTAATTTTACCCCCTTAATTTCAAACTATCATGGTAAATATGAGTAAAAGTACAAAGATTGGCGTAATTGGCGTTGGCCACCTTGGCTATCACCACACAAAACATTATGCCCAACTAAAGGGCGCAGATCTCGTTGGTATTTATGATTCCAATCAAAAGGCGGCAAAAGAAACAGCACGCCGGTTTAATACAAAACCGTTTAAATCAATGGCTTCCATGATAAAAGAAGTAGATGCCGTATCCATCGTTACACCAACAGAAAGCCACAAGGATATAGCAGAGACGTGCATCAAAAACGGGAAACATGTTTTTATTGAAAAACCAATTGCAAAAACAGTGGAAGAGGCAGATAGGATTCTCGAGGTTGGAAATAAATACAATGCGATAATCCAAGTAGGACACATAGAAAGATTAAATCCAGCGCTAATACCGCTTTCAAGTTTCGACCTCACCCCTAAATATATTGAGGTACAACGCCTCGCGCCATACATGAGCCGAGGAACAGATGTGCCGGTGGTGCTTGATTTAATGATTCATGACATCGATCTGATCTTGGCTTTTGTAAAATCACCCGTAGAAGAAATTCAAGCAAACGGCGTTTCAATAATGACGGAATCAGTGGACATAGCAAACGCCAGAATTCGATTTAAAAATGGTACCATCGCCAACATAACATCTAGTCGCGTTGCAAAAGACCGCGTTAGAAAACTAAAGGTTTTTCAACAGGATTTATATATCACGATCGATTTTTTGATCGGACTTACTGAAATATATAAAGTGATGGACAGCAACCAAGCAGATCCCAAGGCCGTTATGTCTGCACCCCTACTATCAAACGGAAAAAGCCGGCAAATATTATATGAAAAACCGGAAATTAAACAGCACGATGCGTTAAAAATGGAACTAGAAAATTTTATAGAGTCTATTCAGGGCAAGGCCACCCCGATCGTTGATGGCGCCGCCGGTAGAAACGCCCTAGATCTCGCAATTCAAATACACGATAAAATATTAGAGGGTTTGAAATAATGGATATTAGAAATTTTTTATTTAAATACAGAAGCTATACACCAATTCCTATTGGTATTATGATTGTTTATTTTGCACGCCAAGATAGCGCACTTTTATTGATTGGGGTTCCTTTTTTGCTTTTAGGGGAATCGATTCGCGTGTGGGCAGTATCATATGCTGGGGGCGAAACCAGAACGCGAAGGGTGGGCGCGCCGGCGCTGTGTTCATCGGGGCCATTTGCCTTTGTAAGGAATCCCCTTTATTTAGGTAACATGTTTATGTATTTAGGTATAGTCTTTATTGCCGGATCAGCAAACATATGGCTAATGGTTGCAACAACATTAGCGTTTTTTTTGGTTCAATACTCTTTGATTGTATCACTAGAAGAGGAGACGCTGGGGGCGATATTTGGACAAGAATATGAAGAATATAGAAGCAACGTTCCCGCTATTTTTCCTAGACTCTCTCGGTGGGATACGCGCGATAAAAGGAAACCGACAAGCATGTTAAAAACGATAAAGACAGAAAAACGAACCCTTCAGAACGTTATCTTTATTCTTTTATTAATTTTTTTACGAACCCAGGCGCTTTCTTAAGATTACACGGGGCCTTGCTTGGTTAACCCCCAAAACAAATTAAAGAACCCAACCTTTTTTATTGTAGCCGGAGAAGTTTCGGGAGATCTTCATGGTGCGCAATTAATAAATGCAATTAAAAACAGATGTCCCCAAAGTCGTTTTGTAGGTCATGGCGGCGATAAAATGACAGAGGCGGGGCTTGAAAGAATCATCCACATAGATCGATTGGCCATTATGGGGTTTTCAGAGGTGATTAAGCATTTGCCGTTTATGATGAGGGCAATGAAAGAGTCTTTAGCCATAGTGCGGAAACTTAAACCCGATAGAATTATATTAATTGATTACCCGGGATTTAACTTGCGACTAGCAAAAAAAATCCACGGCATGAAACTGCCAGTCACTTATTTTATTCTGCCGCAACTTTGGGCGTGGAAAGAAAATAGAATCAAAACATTTAAAAAACACATTGACCAAGCCCTAAGCATTTTTCCTTTTGAAAAAGATTGGTTTGAAAAACACGGTGTTACTGTGAACTTTGTTGGGCACCCGTTTTCAGAAATTGAAGCGCCGAAAATAAAAAAAGAAAAATTTCTATTAAAACACAACTTAAACACCACCGATCAAATATTGGTTCTTTTGCCCGGTAGCCGCCAACAAGAAATTGATAAGCACTGGGATATCTGTTGGAAAACGGTTGCGCTGTTGCGCTACCAGAAACCAAACTTAAAGGTAATCGTTGGAAAAGCGAGCGGCGTTGTGATTCCCCAAAAGATACAGGGACTGTTGTTCGAAGAAGATGAAATTCGTGCGGCCATGGCCTTTGGAACGGCGGCCCTAACAGCCTCGGGAACAGCGACCCTTGAATGTGCCGCCCTAGACATACCACAAGTCGTATTTTATAAACTTTCAAGAATCTCAGGAATCATAGCAAAGAAACTTAACAAAGCGCCATTTGCAGCAATGGTAAATCTAATTGCTGGTAAGAAAGTGGTGCCGGAGTTTTTACAAAAAGACGCAACAGAAAAAAACATTGCCGCTGCACTAAGTCCGCTTCTTGAGTCTTCACACAAAAGAAGGGCAATGTTAAGCGGGTATAACGAAATCAGAAGATCTCTTGGGATTCCGGGGGTGTATCTTCGCGCAGCAGATCTCATATTAAAAAAAACATCTCATGGCTAATCCAGAAAACGAAAAAAAATTAAAAAATCGATTTCTTGTGTGGGTTGGCACCCTGATTGGCCCGCGCTTGCTCCGTTTTTTATATAACACAAATAGCTGGGAGATTGAGGGAGCCAACCACTACGAAAAGGCAGTTAAAAACGGAAAGTCGGTAATTATCGCATCGTGGCACAGCACACTATTAACCGTTTTTATGGGGCTTTCTAATAAGAACTTTTACGGAATGGCGGGTAACCATCATCCGGAAGCTGAAATTATTTCTGGAATTGGAAACAAACTTGGCTGGCAAGTAATTAGGGGGTCGTCTACGGATGGTGGAAAAAAGGCATATAACGATATGCTGGGTGCTTTAAAAAAACCAGGTACCGTTTTTGCCATAACGCCCGACGGTCCACAAGGGCCCGCAAAAAGACCAAAGGCAGGAACAATCCGCGCGGCCCAAAAAACAAGCGCGGTGATTATCCCCACCGCGGGACAATCAACAAAGCGCTGGTCGTTTAAAAACTGGGACACATTTTATTTAACAAAGCCATTTGGAAGAACCGTACTGCTGTTCGGTTCACCAATTGAGTTTAGCAATACAGGCGGGTTTGAAGCCTGTTCGGAACAATTACGAAAAGCGTTAAACAAATTAGAAAAGGAGGCAGAGCGCCGTGTCGGGATGGAAAAAACCGATTGACCACAATATAAGGTATGTTCTTTTTCCATTGGCGATGCTCTATTGGGGGGTTTTGTTTTGGAGAAACTTATTTTATAATCTCGGATTTTTTGTGTCAAAAAAACTTCCCGCAAAAGTTATCAGCGTCGGCAACATTACTACTGGGGGAACCGGAAAAACACCAGCGGTTATTTATTTAGCAAAAGCCTTATTGAAGAAAGGAAAGAGGGTGGCCATACTAAGTCGTGGTTATGGTCGCCAAACCGCAGGAACACAACTCGTGACGGACGGGAAAACACAGGTCTCAGATTGGCGAAACTTTGGCGATGAGCCCACATTAATATCTAAAGCCTTAAGCGGTGTCCCGGTTGTTGTGGATGAAAAAAGACACCGCGGCGGTATGTTTTTAGTTGATAAATTTAATCCAGATATAATTATTCTTGATGATGCCTTTCAGCACCGTTCCATTGAGAGAGACGTTGATATTGTTTTAATAAACAGTCAAGACAATAGGGCTGACCACAAACTACTTCCTTATGGTTTTTTGCGAGAGCCGTGGGTTCACTTAAAACGTGCCCACGTACTAATATTTACAAAAACAAATCTCAAGAAACCAGCACCATTTTTGAGATCAATAGCAAGAAACTCAAAAGCCCATAAACTTAAAAGTGTTTTTGTACAAAAACACTTTGTCTCACCAAAAGGGCAAAAGAAAAACATATTAAACAGAACAAAAGTACTTGCCGTTTCGGCAGTAGGGGATCACCGCGGGTTTGTTCAAACCCTTATAAATTCTGGATTAGAAATCGTAGATGAAATAGCATATATAGACCACCATGACTATTCACAAAAAGACATAGAAGAAATTCAAAGGCGCTTTTTAAAATCAGACGCGGAGTTTGTTATAACGACCGAAAAAGACATGATCAAAATTGACCAACTAAAACTGTCTGGGCTTGAAATATATAGCATGGGGATTGAGTTTAAACTAAACCTAAAAGCAGAAAAACAGTTATTAGATATTATTCTAAAGGAAAAACAAGCTTAAATCTGTGCCATACCCCAAGCAAACATAATACCGACAAAAGACAACAATAGGGGCCAACCAGTATTAATCATTTGTCGCGCACTTGGATCTTCAAAAACATGTATTTGAAACTCATGTGACGCGACTGCACCCCGACCATCAACCGCGATCAAAACAATGTCATTTGGACCCCGTTGATTGGGTCGAGGCTTCCAAGAGAATATCCCCGTTTTTCGGTTAAAGGTCGAATATTTTGGAAGCTTTACAGCTTTGTAGGCCACCCGGTCCTTGTTTAAATCTTCTGCCACCACTTGGTACTTATACAAATGCCCCGTAAGCGCAACGGGTCTGGGTGTCGAAATAATATTGGGGTTAATATTAACAAAAACCTTTCCTTCTTGCGTGTCGTTCTGGTACCCATCTGATACCTGAACCGTAAAGCTGTTGTTATTAATTTGGGCGGACTTTGGTATCCACACAACCTTTCCCTTTTTACTCATTTGCATCCCGTGAGGCGCTTTGATTAATGAGAACAACAAATCCGCATCATCGTTTTTATCTTCTACTTGGAGTTGATATTTAAACACCTCGCCAACCATGCCAGACACAGGCGCATTTGAAACAATCACGGGGGGGTGGTTTATATAAACATCAAACGACTGTTCATCTTTTGTATAACCATCTGAAACGAGATAAGATACGCGCTGCTTGTCAACCTGTTCGGTGGTTGGGGTCCAGGATATCGTTCCTGTATATTCATCAACCTCCATCCCATCTGGAAACTCCAAGAGGGTATATTTAACAGCACCCAATTTTCGAGCCATGACTTTTGGTGGCCGCCCCTTATTGCCCTGAAAGAACTCCCAAAGGATATCTTTAATTGCAACCGTGCGGTCATCAACAGACTCAACGATGATATTTAGGCGATCATTTTCCCAGAAAATGGAATGGACATATTTTTTTATATTTAATCGGGACACCTCCAAAGATAGAGTGTCTAAAACATCAGATTCTGTCAAATAAACAGTTTCAGCGTTTTGCCAATCCATTAGATAGCGATCGATGTTCTCCATATATACATCATCACTAACCTGAATAGAATAAATACGATAATTTTCAACAACCTCTAGGGGTACAACCACATCGTATGGAAGCAAAGAACCCCGGTTCATGTCCGAAGTCATGATTTGGTATTGATATGCCTGCCCAACCGTTCCCTGCATTGGCGGAATTGAAACAATGTTAATCGGCGCATTAACAAAAAACTCTGACTCGATTAGTTGTGTCGTGCGTCCATCTCCAACCTCAAGCATTAGGTGGGAAAAATCTATATTTTCTCGCGTTGGTTCCCAAACAATCATCCCACCATATGGATCCATTCTCATTCCCGACGGCATTTCATGGGCGACATAAATTAAGTCATCGTTGATATTTGGGTCTGATACAGCCAGCTGGAACCGATATTCTTCACCAAGATTAATAACATTCATTTTCATGGGGGCCGCCTCAACAACAGGGGGGTGGTTCACATATAGTTTCACACGCTGGGAGTCCACGGCAATACCATGATTTACCTTAACAACAAACTGTTGAGTGTCGATTTGTGTAAGGCTTGGGGTCCATGTGATCGTACCAGTATCATTAATAATCATTCCATCTGGATTATTAATTAAACTAAAATTTAGAATATGCTCCAGGTCTGGGCGCCAAATATCTACTTTATATCTATAGAGATCTTCAATGGTGGCATTTTGGGGTGCCTCAGATAAAATTTTAACACCCGCACGCGCAAACAAAGAAAAGTTTTGAGTCGCGCGGTCGAAGCCATCGCTAACAACCAACCGAACATCATACACGGCAATATGAGAAGAATCAGTTTGCCAAAATAAAGAACCATCACCGTTGAGCACCATTCCGTTTGGTGAAACCTCAAGTTGAAAATTTAGAGAAACATCCGGATTTTTATCAAGAATAATAGGTGTATATACAAACGTATCTCCCGCTACAAACTCAGTTCCCAACGGTTCTGACGCAAAAAGCGGCGGGTCGTTAACGTATATCCACAATCGTTCATCGTCTCCTTCCAAATTTGGAACAACTTTATAAGTTAAAAGCGAATCTTCTTTTGTGGTCATAGGGGTTACGTTTTCCCCCAGCTTTCTCTCTACATGATAAGCTAATTTATACGCACCAAGCTGGCCGTCGTTTGGAACCCAACGAACAGAACGCGAATCATAATGAAAGAACATTCCCTTCGGCGGGGGTTGTAGCCATCTGAAGCTGTAAAATTCTTTTTTCTCCTCCTCGGGAAGCGTATATGCGAAAGATTGATTCACGGTTAAAACGTGTCGTGGTAACACACCACCTGGAAGCGGCTGCCCCATTGTTTCTATAGGCTTGGATATTTTGGGTAAAGATATCTCTTCTTTTGGAATATGGGGAAAAACATCTAACACATCTTCTTCTTGAGAGACCACATCTAACACCTCGGGTGTTGTTGGTTCCGGCCCATGCCCAAGGTCTGTTAAAAAGAGAACGGCTTCATTCCCATCCCAACCAGCGGCGATCACAGAACCAGAATACACACCCTGAACGATTTGAGGGAGAACGGAAAAAACCTGCGCTTCTCGAACATTGTCTTCTTCTAAGGTAAAATATTCAAATGGTTCAACGATGCCATCTATACCACCGGAGACCAGTGTGAGAATGTTCATATCACCAGACACCAGGAGTATATCATCAAAAGAATCTTGGTTAAAGTCAGCCACACGCATTTCAGATAGAGGCCCACCCTCTATGGGTAGTTTTTCAATTGATAAATAATCCTCCGTGAGCGTCATGGATACAATGTCCCCATTATAAAAAGGGATCAAAATATCAACATAGCCATCTTTATCCCAATCAGTCAAAGACACAGCGGTTGGTATTAAACCATCTAAACCGGGGATTGGAGTGTTTTGACCTTCACCCATAACCAGCTCTGAGCCGAGATTATAAAATGGTTGTGAGCGAAGAATACTACCCTCAGGCGAGAGGACAACAATCTCATCAAAACCATCACGATTCCAATCAACAGCTGTAACATATATTGCGCCAATCCCAGACCGCATACCACTTGGTTTTACCGTTTGAACCACAACCCACTCGCCATCCTCATTTAAATCGAGAATAACGATTTCACGCAACGGGCTTCCAAGCGAAACTGCCAATTCTTGATCCATATCTCCATCATAATCCATCAAAACAAAATTATGGCCTCGTACGAAATTTCTACCCCCGGACAAGTTTAATACCCCCCCAGCGTTTTCGCTAAACCGTTCGCCGTCCCAAAAATAATAAAAGGCAATCGGTTGTAATAATTCTTCTTGGTCGGGTTCCGCTAAATTAGAAATGGTTATTAACTCTGGGATGCCATCTCCGTCCAAATCACCTAACTCAACATCCACAAAATTTCCAAGTAAGCCATCGGGAGCCTCAAGCTCCCACCCCATTTTTTGATAACCACCCTTGTCGATTTCATAATATCGAATAACAGATAATGTTTTATTGCCATATGAGCCGGATTCGACGGAGGCAAATTCCTGCAAGCCGTCTCCATCAAGATCATACGTTCCTTCCATATGAACAATTTTCATATTTTGAGAAAAGACGGAACAAAGAAAAGCCCCAACAATGATTGATTGTTTTATAAAGTTCATGTGCTATCGGAAGATACGACAGGCATATCGGTTTTAATTGAATCTGTTGTGATTGGTATTGGCCCTATTGGTGTTATAGATAATGTATCAATGTCTGAATTTATAGAATCAACCGGCATGATAACGACAGAATCCGAAACAGTCTTATTGATATTGTCAATAGCCGGGGAAAGACCATCGTTCTTTGGGATCTGAATTTTATCTTCCACAGAATGGTTTGAAGGGGCGACGTCGCCAACAAGATTATCAACGGTTGTTTTTTCTTTAAGCTTAATAGCTGGCGCATAGAAAGAATGAAAATCGGCATTTGCCTTTAATGTGTCGGGAATAGAATCTGCGTGAAATACAAAGGTATCTCGATTGGCAGGGGTGAGCCACGTATCAATTTTAAAAGGGACAAAAGAAGATTCAAAATCAATTTCAGTAATTATTTTTTGAGCACCGCTTTCTTTAACACCAACATCTCCCCTGATTGCATAAGGACGACCCCCAAAATATGAAATTGTCATACTATGATCCTGACGACGAAGGGGGGAGGAAAGAGAAACGGTACCAGAAATCTTTTCATTTGAAGACAAAAGACTGAGGTGACCATTGGGGATTGAATCCAAACTTAATGTAGAGCGAAACCCCTCAAAAAAATACTCAGGAAACCTATACAAATCAGAATGAAACCCCTCGGGATCAAAAGACTGAGGAACGGTATCTTGAGATGGAAAAATGGAAGCATATAAAATATTGCTACCCAAATCGTGTATCAGAGATAAGGTCACAATTGAGCTCGGCTTGACAAAAGACGATTTAAAATTGAACGCGGACTTTTTGTTGTGCTTTATTGTGCTTAGGTCCGCGGAGACACCAATAGAAACAACACCATTCGTGTTTATACTATTGGCGCTAAATGGGGTTTCGCCTTCAAAAACAAAGCGGTCGTTTTCATCAATATCTGCTGTAGAAATATTAATTCGATGAAAACGCGGTGGCACCACCATAAATGGTTTTGGCGGTACAATCGTATCGCTCACAACGATAACAAGAGACGAATCTATGGTTTGTAAAACGGGGTGTATTTGATGGGTATCCCCCAAACTATCTTTTTCGCTTAATAACTCCTCTTTTATACGAAGATTCAAGGAAAAGGAGGCATCAACCACACCAATGTTTTCTCGAGTAGGAACCCACTTTATTTGATAAACATTTGGATCAAATCGCATTTCACTTGGAGGGGTAGTCCGCCATTTAAAACCATAGAAATCTGATGTTGAGTCTGGGAGAATAAACAGGTTTAGAGAATCACCCAAAAGGAGTGTATCTGTAACAAGAAAGGAAAGGGAATCAGAATCGTTTGCCCGAGAATTTTTTAATACAGAGTCATAAAGGCCCCTCTCTACTCGAGATAAAATAGTACGATTTATTTCAACCTCGCCGGCAGAAGACTTCATATCAAAGAGACCAGATTGACTTAGCCTGCTTTCAGTAAAAGTAAGAACACTATCTTTTAGAGCAAGGGCATAAACCTCCCCGGTTGCAAAAGGCACCAGAAGTTCTTCCACCCCATCTTTGTTTTCATCAAATGGCTGGATATACTGACCCAACACAGCGCGGGCTCCATTTAAAACCAGCAGATCAGACGCAACAGCTTTATTTGGATTTGTTACCGAAAACACGCTTGTTTTAAGAACGTTGCCTTCGGGGCTCATCAAAGAAACAAAACTCTCTTTTTCATTAGAAAAAACCCCCGTGTATACTGGACCATATCCGTTATTGACCAACGCAGAAGACAGCGTGTAACTATTTGTCTTTTGAAGGGCTCCCTCCTCTAATGATAATGAAAATAACTCCACACTCCGCGTCGGAGTTGACATTGATACAGCAAAATTATTTAAAGATCCCCAAATATTTCCAGGACGAATTCTATTCCCGCCAATGTCCTTGTTCTGAATAAGTTTAGGGTTTGATGAAAACGCCACTCCATTCCATTCAAAAACACCCAACCAGTGGTCTTGATTTGAGGCCAAAACAATGATCAGCTCTTCTTTGCCGTCATGGTTTAAGTCGGTTAGTTTTGCGTCGGTTACCCTCGAGCCGTTTTTAGGTGAAAACGCCCATAACAAATTGTGGCTGCCACCATCTCCCAATTCAATATACTCTAACTGGTTTGACAGTCCACCAAGAAGCAACACCTCACTTTTACCATTGTTGTTTAGGTCAAATGTTCCGAAAACAAAAAGATTTCCAGCCAGTAGAACCCCACAGGTGCAAATGAACAAAAAAGCTGGAAATTTAATTGACATTAAGCTTTTCCCAGCCCGAGAATGTGGATGAAAATTGAGACGTTATTACGATAATATGAATACCCTTACCTACAGGTTCCATCAAATATAGGTGTTCACCGTCGAATATATCAAGAAAAAGGCCAGATATATTCTAATTGAAAAATAACATTTATCTTTTCATATTCACGGCATACTGAATAAATTGAACGCTCATTGTTTAACTACTAATTTAGCTTAATGAAGAAAATTATTACAACATTACTGTTTATCGCTTCACAGACAAGCGCCCAAGGAGACATATATCCAACAGAAACCTCCTATGGTGGTGGTATTGGTTTTAGTTCTATGTATATGGTATTGGATTCAGTGCCGGGAGAGCACATTTTAAACGAATTGGGGTTGAGCGTAAAAGATCTTTCCTCTCGCCCGCTGGTTTTTCACGGCGGAGAAGGGTTTGCACAAATGTCTGGTCCCTGGCGATTGGGCGGATATGCGGGGCTTGGCACAGCTCAAGCGAGCAATGTTTTTGATATACAAATGTTTGTTAATCGTGATGATTCAGTTGGTTATCAGACACCGGCTTTTGGAAAAGAAAATGAGGGAGATTCTTTATATACATACGCAGAAAACCTATCGGTAAAAGCACGCCTCAATTTTTTATTGGGAGCCATGACCGTTGAATATGTTTTACCCGTTTATAGAGACCTTGAAGTTATGGCTGGCGCTTTAATGGGTATCGGTCGATACACGCTTTCTGTTGATCAGCATATCGGTACACCAAAATGGTCTAATTTTAGTAAGAACATGTATGGCTACATAGAGAACAATAGTGTTTTGGTAGAAATTGACACATTGGGGCGAACGCACTCAGAAGCAGCCAACGCCTACCGGGAAAACGGATTAAGGCCAATTAATGTAAACGGCACAATGACAGAGCTCAGCGGCACCTTTTTTAACTTTCAACCCTATATCGCCGTTAAGTGGCAATTTCTTGATCGTATGGGATTGCGGATTAGCGCAGGATATAATAAAGGAGCCATTGGCAGGGGAAAGTGGAAACTCAATGGCCATATCCCAATTAATGATTCACCAAAATCATCACTCCAAGGAATTACGCTGCGCACGGTTATTTATTTCGGTCTATAGTTTTTACCCGACAAATGAAACAATTTAAATTTCCAATCAGGCTAACATGGCTAGCAGGTATTACCGCAGGGATACTCATTATACTTCCACTGTCTCAGGCAACATACTCAAAACAAAACAACCCCTATTCTATTATAGAGACCAAGTTTAAAGTCATGAACCAAATTTTATATTTTGTAAACCAACTGTATTATGAAGAGGTGGATATGGAAGAGCTCATGGATGGCGCCTTTCACGGTATTATGGATCAGTTGGATCCCCACTCTATATTTATTTCAGCCAAAGATCAAAAAAATATTAACGAGCTATTTAAGGGAGAATTTCAAGGAATCGGTATTGAGTTTGACATCCTAAATAGTTTTATTACAGTTATCTCACCAGTAATCGGAGGTCCATCAGAAAAGGCAGGAATCCAGGCTGGAGATTGGATTCTTGAAATTGACGGTGCAAGCGCAAAGGGCATCGAAAGAGAAGATGTTTATAAAAAACTTCGAGGGAAAAAGGGGACACGCGTTGATTTAAAAATTGGCAGGATTGGCGCAGATTCTTTTGGCGTTACAATTGTTCGAGACGACATTCCATTGTATAGCGTGAGGGCAAGTATAATGCTTGATAACCGCACAGGCTATGTTTGGTTAACAAGATTTTCCACAAAATCAGGACCGGAGGTTCGCAAGTCGATCAATAGCTTATTAAATCAGGGTATGGATCGTTTGATCTTAGATTTGAGAAACAATAGTGGCGGTATATTGGAGCAAGCAGCAGAAGTGGCCAACCTTTTTATTACACAAGAAGACACTATTGTGTACACCAAGGGGAAAGAAAAGAAAGTTAACCAGGCTTTTGTTGCGGCCCCCTATAAGGGGAATGGATCGTTTTCTGTCGTTTTATTAATCAATCGAGGATCAGCCAGTGCGAGTGAAATTGTAGCGGGCGCGATACAAGACCTAGACCGCGGACTGGTTGTAGGTGAGACCAGTTTTGGGAAGGGTTTGGTGCAACGCCAGGTTGATCTTAGTGACGGCTCTGCAATTCGTGTTACTATTGCACAGTATTATACACCGAGCGGAAGGCTGATCCAGCGCTCGTTTGACAACGGGAACCACGAAGATTATTATAAGGAACTATATGAGGAAAATCGCGAAGCCAAATTAGATTCATTAAAAAAACTTCGCCCACCTTTTACCACCCGGGCAGGGAGAACGGTTTATGGCGGCGGCGGAATTACACCCGATGTATATATTCCTTGGGATTTAGATATTACCGTTACAACGCGAAAAATCATGGCCAACCCAAATCGACCAATATTTAACTGGAGCGCAAAATTTTTAAAAAACCACTCAGAAATACCTGAGCACTATAGAGATTTTCAACAAAACTGGGAATTACCACAAACTGCACTGGGGGAATTTTTAGATTACACGACAGAGAAGATAGACAAAAAAGAAGCCCTTAAAGATAGTCTATATTTAAAAATAATGCTAAAAGCAGAAATAGCCGGCACAAAATGGGGCAGGGGTGAACTTTGGGGTGTCCGTGTAGCCGCAGATAATCAAATATTAGACGCGTTAAAACATTTTAACGAAGCGGATGCATTCTTGGAAAAACACAACTAAACGTCCGCGTTTTCTTACAATCAACTTATTTCTGTTCTTTATAGAGAATGATAAATTTAATAAATAAATATGAATTTCTATAAAATATAGCTTAGATTTTGTTAATCAATTACTGTAGGTAATTAATCAATCAATTAATGTAGTTCAATGGAGTCGTCGTTGTATGAAAAAATTATATCTTATTGTCGCCATGTTTGCTATTTTTTTCTCGGGCTTATCCGCACAGCAAAAAGATGATAAAGGCATTTATCTCACCGCCGAAAAAATGCCAGCAATAAAAGGTGGAATGGCTTCAATTGGGAAAAAAGTGCGTTACCCAAAAATTGCAAAGGAGATGGGTATACAGGGCGTAGTTTATGTGGGTTTCGTGGTTACCAGTGAGGGCAAAGTTAGCGAGCCCAAAATTCTTCGTTCCTTAGCAAAACCCCTTGATGCAGAAGCTCTTCGGCTTATCACTGAAGATGTAAAATTCACGCCAGGATATTATCAAGGTAACGCTGTTCCCGTTCGGATGGTTCTTCCTATTCGCTTTAGGTTATAAAGCATCTTTAATAATTAAAATAATGCAAAATATCTATTTACGAATATTCCTACTAATCATTTCAATGTTTGCGAATTTGTTTGCAGACGAAGCCGATCTACGATTCAAAGCAATAAGCGCACGCGACGGGTTGTCTGATAATGACATTACATCTATCAGTGACGATGGTCGCGGGTTTTTATGGCTTGGGACAAAAGAAGGACTCAATCGATATGATGGATATGACGTAACCGTTTATAATTCCAACCCTTTTGATACAACCGCCTTGTCGGGGAATCGTATATGGGGTCTTTATAAAGACACCTCAGGAGACGTTTGGTCAATAACCGATAAAAGCTTAGATCTTTACTTATATGGGAAAAACACCTTTAAAAGATTTAATACAGGCAGCCGCCCAACATTTGTCACAGAAGATCGCGAAGGTGTTATATGGATTGCAACAGAAAGCACCGGATTATTTTCAATAGATAAGGTGACCGCGGAAAAAAAGAATTATCATTTTGACCCCGCAGACCCTTTTTCGATTTCCAGCAATAATTTTGATGCCACACAATTTAATCCGATAGTTATTGATTCATCGGGAAACCTTTGGATTGGCACCTTAAATGGCCTTAATTATTATCTTAAAGAAAAGGATGTTTTTCAAAGGCTCAAATCTTCTACAAACAACCCCAATACAATCTCAAATGATCGTATTAATACATTATTTATAAAAGGGAACGATCTCTATATAGGCACACCGAGCGGTTTGGATAAATTAAATATTGGGGATTTTTCGTCAATAACACGATTCGCCGGTACACAATGGTTTTCTCCTTTAAATCAATATTCTGTAAATAAAATATTAGATTTTGGTGAAAGCAAAAACATGTCAGGCCTATGGATGGCCACCACAACGGGGGTGGTGTTTTATAATGAGAACTATCAAATGTTTGAAGATTTGGCCTGGGACTATTTATTTGGTCAATATATTAAAAATATTTATTCAGATTCATCTGGAGACCTGTGGATAGATATTTTAGCTTTTACTGGACTTATTCATTTTAATACAGATAAATTTTTTGCAAATGGTGGGATGTTTGAAGAGAGCGATTTTCAAATATTACAGCCCAACACTGATGGAACAATGATAGTGGTTAAAGAACCAGAATCTCTACCAAATTCTGAAATAAACGATTTTTTTGTTGATGATTTTAATAATATCTGGATTGGAACTCAGGTTGGTTTAAACCAATTAATTAAAACAACACAAAGCTTTACATCATTAACAAAAGA
>JABGZQ010000021.1 GCA_018674655.1 Fidelibacterota bacterium
ATCTAAACCAAAATCTAAAAGAATATTCCGCGTATCCGGAATTTGATCAATACCTTCATGGATGATGATCAGGTTGAGCGGACGTGAAAAATTCTGAATGGGAAACCCCAATAAATCACTGTTGATCATTCCTGCCAAACGGCTTTGATGTGTATAGTTTAAATTATGGATGCCTACTTTGCCACTGGCTGCAGGATTGAATAAGGGCGAAACAGATGTACCAAAGTCTGTAACGGCCGCCCCACCCAATGATAGAATTCGCGCATCTCCTGCATTATTAAAGACTTGCCAGCCATATTTCACCCAGTAGGATTGAGAAAATCCCATTGTACCAAGCAAAACAAATAAAACTGTCATTCTGATTCCTTGCTTTATGCAAGGATGAAGAATCTCAAGCATTTGTATTAATGGCTGCTTTTTGCTTGAAATGCTTCTCCCCTTCATCCTTCGGGGAATCAGTATGACAAACTTGGTGGTTAAAGTCCATGCTTTTTCTTCAGCGCATCCAACTTTCGAATGGCCTCTAAAGGAGAAAGATTCAATACATCCAACTCAGATAAATCAGATTTTAATGCCGATTCTTGTGCAGCGAATATCGATATTTGATCGTCCACGGCTTCCACATCCAGTTTTTGATCTGTGGGATGATTTGCCAAATGATAATTTAAAATTTCTGTCGCTCTCGAAATAACTTGTTTCGGCAACCCAGCCATCTGCGCCACATGAATCCCGTAACTCTTATCACCCGGTCCCGGCATAATTTGACGCAAGAAAACAATTTTATCTCCAAATTCTTTCACGGCGATATGATGATTTTCTAAACGTTCTAAGGATTTCTCCAAATCCGTCAATTCATGATAGTGGGTGGCAAATAATGTCCGCGCCGACACCGTTTCATTATTGTGCAAATGTTCTGTTATCGCCCAAGCCAAAGACAACCCATCGTAGGTTGCTGTACCTCGACCAATTTCATCTAAGAGGATGAGGCTCCTTTCAGTGGCATTGTTTAAAATGTTGGCTGCCTCATTCATTTCCACTAAAAATGTACTCTCACCACCCGCTAAATTATCACTTGCCCCCACCCGGGTAAAGAGTTTGTCTACAAGACCGATATTCGCCGCCTTTACCGGGACATAACAACCCACTTGGGCCATGAGTACAATGAGTCCGATTTGACGTAAATAAGTTGATTTTCCAGCCATATTTGGTCCAGTAATCAGATGAATCTGATTATTCGCAGTATCCATCATCAAATTGTTGGGAATAAATCGCTCCGTAGCAGGTAATAGCTGTTCCACCACTGGATGGCGACCATCTTTTATTTCGAGGACATTTTTCGAATCAAGCCTGGGACGAACGTACTTATTCGCTTTGGCCACTTGTCCAAAATTAGTCAGTACATCTAATCGACTTAAAACCGATGCATTCTCTTGTAACGTGGCTGCATTGGATAGTATTTCATGACAAAGATTGGTGAATAGTTTTGATTCAATGGCTTCAATCTTTTCTTCTGCGGATAAAATCTTTTCTTCATATTCTTTCAATTCCGGTGTGATATACCGTTCAGAATTCACTAAGGTTTGTTTTCTGATATAGGATTCCGGCACTTTTTCCCCGTGGGCTTTGGTAATTTCCAGAAAATAACCGAAAACGCGATTATACCCGATTTTCAATGATGGAATCCCGGTCTGTTCCCGTTCAGACGATTGTAGTTCTGCAATCCATTCTTTACCCCCAGACCTCAACTTCCGAAGTTCATCCAATTCTTCATCCACCCCGGATAAAATAACATTCCCTTGCTTTATTTGAGAGGGCGCATCCAAATCCAGTGTTTGGATAATTGTATCTTTGACCTTATCTGTATCTCCGAATTGTTTGGTAAATGCATTTAAATTGTTATCCTTTGCCTTTTTTAATTCGCCAATAATTTCAGGGATTTGTTCCAAGCTTAATCGAAGTCCATTGATTTCCTTAGGGGTGACTTTTCCATTATTGACCCGGCCCACAATCCGTTCAATATCGGATACATTTTTAAGACGTTCTCTCATGTCCTCACGAATGCGGGTATCCTCTACGAATGCACCCACAATATCGAGTCGTTTGTTTAATCGTTTTTTATCTGTTATAGGCCGATTTAGCCACTGCTTGAGCAATCGCCCACCACCAGCTGTAACCGTGTCATCTAATACCTCAATGAGCGTACCATGGGTTCCCTGAGTGGCGAGACTTTTAAATATTTCAAGATTGCGGACCGTAAACCCATCCAGACCCATCACATCATTCTCCAATACGGGATGGATAGCTGACACATGTTCCATGGCGCCACTGAGGGTTTGGGTCATGTGATGAAAAATTGTCCCAGCAGCCGTAATACCATCAGGTAACGACTCACAGCCAAATCCTTTCAAAGATTTGACATGAAAGTGCGCCGTGAGTGACCGATATCCCTGATCATAACTATATATCCAATCTTCCACTTTGGTCATAAAGGGTTTGAGTGTGCGATACCAGTCCGCAGTAGAATAAACCACTGATTCTCCCACCAATACCTCTCGTGGTGAAAACTTTCTTAATGATTCTGTCAATCGATCCGGTGCACACTCACCAACAAAAAATTCTCCTGTAGATTGATCCAATACGGCGTAGCCTACATTGGTTTTTCCAAAATGGAGAGATGCCAAATATTGGTTCGCTTTTTGATCCAATGCTTGTGAATCTGTAATCGTCCCCGGGGTCACCACTTCGATCACTTCTCTTTTCACAATGCCTTTCGCCAACTTCGGATCTTCCACCTGTTCGCAAATCGCTACTCGATGGCCTGCATTCACCAGTTTATGTAAATAATTATCTAAAGCATGGTAAGGGAAACCCGCCAGGGGCACATCGGTAGCGGCGCCATTGGATCGTTTGGTGAGGATAATCCCTAAAATCTTGGCGGTGGTTTTCGCATCCTCGCTGAATGTTTCATAAAAATCACCCATACGAAAGAGGACAATGGCATCGCTGTACTCCGCCTTCACCTCGTTATATTGCCGCATGAGTGGTGTGCCGCTGGAATCCTTAGCCACAGTTTTCTCCTTTGATGCGGGAATCACCCACCCGTTCGGTCAAATTATGTTTGTCGCAATATTCCAATAATGGAATGGCCGATTTACGTGTTGTACCTGTCATTGTTTTAAAGTCACTCACATTAAGTTGAGGCTTGGTTGCAAAAAAGAGACATAATTCATTATTCAATTTATTCAAAACATCTCCATGAATCCACATACCTCGTCCCGCTTCAACAATCTTTCCTTCCCTCTTTAAAATGTGTAGTATTTCTAAGGTATTTTTTGGATCCTCCGAAGACAAATCCTTTGCCGATGGCATTGTGTACTCAGCCTGTTTAACAGATGCTTCTAATAACTTCGCCAATGATGCATCTGAATCAGATAATACAACAGAATGACTTTTGAGTGCAAAACCAACTTCAACATTGATCAATTCATCACACATGTAATCCAATATATAAGCCAGCCAATTTGTACTAAAACGCGTTGCATCTTTTAGTCGCTCTTGGGCTAAGGATTTTTTATAAGGATTATACTCATGAAACTGGGACAAAACCTCTCGAATGTTTTTTTGGGCTTCTTTCCGTTTTTCTGAGGTAAATAAGAATCCTTTCTCATTCAAGATTTTTTCCGATTTTATCCAGATTTTTAGCTGATTTTCTGTCGTCTGAAATTGTCGAGCCCAATTCCCCAATGACTTCGGTGATTTCCAATTTTGGTTCACAAATTGAATAAACCGTTCTGATGGATTTACTTTAAGTGTTTCCGTCCATAATTTGAGTTCTTTCCGAATAGGAACTGGATTCGAATCTAACACAGCACAACCACCCATGGTCTCCATAGGTGAAAGGCTACGAAGAATGAATCGCTCATTCATGAGCGCAGCAATCGGTTTTTCCATTAGGAACAGGACATTTCCCGACTGTCCTGCTTCCAAAGATTTTTGCATCACCGCTCTGGCCACCACTTCTGTTGTGCCGATATGCAAGTGGACACGCTGGCGATTCTTTAATTTCCATCGTGTATCTTCAATCAAGGTTACGTGGGCAATGAGTTTTTCTGTTGATTTCATCCAACGTGGATCCGCAATCACTGCGCCACGATACAAATCATCTAAATTGGTGCCTGCCAAATTGATGGCCGCCCGATCTCCCATTTTCACCGACAATGTTTCAGTGCCATGGGTTTGCAGTCCTCGCACTTTGGCCTTCTGATTCCCCGGGATTATTTCTAATTCCTGACCATCTTTAACCTTTCCAGAGAGAACAGTCCCCGTTACAACAGAACCAAATCCAGTTTTGGAAAATACTCGATCTACCGGTAGATGAAAAAATCCGCGATCTAATTCAGTCTCAATATTTTTAGATTGGGATAGTATCGCTTGTTTCAGCGTATCAATCCCTTCTCCAGTTTCTACAGATGTACGAATGATGGGTGCATCCTTGAGAAAGGTATCAACAATCAAATCCTGGATTTCCAATTCAACCAGATCAATCCAATCGATATCATCGGCGAGATCTGTTTTAGTTAAGGCGATAACCCCTTGCTTTACCCCAAGGAGTTGGAGAATATGAAGATGCTCTTTAGTTTGGGGCATGATACCATCATCAGCGGCGATCACGAGGAGTGCAATATGAATAGTGGAGACGCCTGCTACCATATTGCGGATAAATTTTTCGTGTCCGGGGACATCTATAATTGTAATGGATTGATCCAGGTATGCAAACCCCAGATCGATGGTCATTCCCCGCGCTTTTTCTTCAGCGAGGCGATCCGTATCCGTGCCGGTGAGGGCCTTGACCAAGGCCGTCTTCCCGTGGTCAATATGACCGGCTGTACCGACAACGATTTGCATGTTTTTCTTTTAAATTAAATCGCACTGATTGCACCGGTCAAATCTTTTTCCTGCCCCGGAATGACCGCTTTCAGATCAATATAAAATGTATGTCCATGGATGTACCCCACCACCGGAGTTTCTCCCGCCCTGAATTGGGCCGCCAGTTTCGATGCACTTATTCCCTTCGGCTTAAATCGAAAAGCCATACTCTCCAGATTTTCTTCCGGTAAGGATCCACTCCCTGCTTCCACTTCGGATTCAAGAAGAGTAATACCCAGTGTGACAACGGTCTTCTTTGGTAAATGAGATAGAATCGTTTTCCCTCTTTTTGTTAGAGATTTTCTGGATGCTGTCATGAGAGATAGGGTCAGATTGTCTTTCGAAGGACCATCATCACCAAAAGACCGCAAGGATTCTTCTAAAAAGGCTAAACGCCACTTATCACACCGAACGGCCCGGGCGATGGGGTTTTTCTTTAGTTTATTCACCAATGCTTTCTTACCGACGATAAGTCCCGCTTGGGGACCGCCCAATAATTTATCCCCGGAGAAGGTCACAAGACCCACACCGGACTTTACCACATCCTGAACGAGCATATCTTTGGGGACCCCTTTTTCTGAAATATCCACCAGGGCGCCGCTCCCCAAATCTGCTACGACTGGAACCCGCTTCTTTTTACCCAATAGAACCAATTCAGACAAACTCACGTCGTGAGTAAATCCCCGTACCACATAATTGCTGGTATGGACCCAAAGAATCATGCCTGTTTTTTTCGTAATGGCCTTTTCATAATCTTTGAGGTGAGTGCGATTGGTTGATCCCACTTCTTTTAGAATGCATCCACTTTTTTTAATCACGTCTGGAATGCGGAAAGAACCACCGATTTCCACTTGTTGCCCTCGAGAAACAATCACTTCTTTCCCTTCGCCCAATTCGTTAAGGGCCAAAAGCACTGCCGCCGCATTATTATTCACAGCCATGGCCGATTGGGCGCCCGTGAGAGCAGATAGCAGTCCATTCACATGATCTTGCCGTTTACCTCTCGTGCCTGTGGGTAAATCAAATTCTAAATTGGTATAACCGGAGACCCGTTTCGCTACTCGTTTTGCAATGGTCTCTTTCATGGGCGCTCGGCCTAAGCCGGTGTGGAGGACAATCCCCGTGCCATTGATGACGGATTGCATATTTGGTGCCGTCGATCGTTCAATTTCCCATAAAATATTTTGGGTAATCTGAGCTCGTTTTAGTTTGAGTATCCCTTTTTTCGCAGACCGGCGATAGGACTCCAATTCCGATTTTATTATATATGCTATATATCTATTATTAAGTGACTTAGTTGATTTACATTCAAGTAATACTTCGGATACAGAAGGGAGTTCTTTGAGTTGGTTTTGGTTCATGCTTACGGAAAAGGTAGGATAATTCTATTCCTAAATCAAGCGCTTCTCGCGGCCTTCCGCATAAAGAACGCAAATATCATACTGGGGATAAGCAAAATCCCCATGGCGGGGAAGACAGCAGCTACGCCCATATTTTCTGCAATAATGCCGCTAACCCCTGCAGCCAAAGAACCAATCCCGAAACTGAGAAAAAAGCTGATGCCATAACCCAGACCCCTGTTTTGGCTATGGGTAAATTCCGCAATAAGCGTATTCCCAATAGGCTGATTGCTGAAATAAGCAATGCCCAGCATGATGCCCGACAGAATTAAAAGAAAGTCCGATGTATAGCCCATGATAAGAAAAACGGGAATATTAGCCGCAATAATAAAAATAAGTGCCGTTGGTTTATGAAAGCGTTCCCCAATACGCGCCCCCACCAGTTGACCGCCTATTCCAGCAACAAAGACCATAGTCGGAAATATTCCTGCTTTCATGTTTGCGGTGAGGTTCGGCAAAATTGATGCGGTGTTTTCTGCAAAATGGATGGGCATAAATGTGGTAAATCCGTAATAGGCCATGCCCAATAAGGCATTGGTGAGAAAGTATAATATTAGGGCTGGTTTATTGGTCGTCTCTTCGTGGTTTTCAAATTCTGTTTCATTCATGCCACTGCGCTTCCGATAGGGAATGGCCATAAAAGTACTGATAGCAAGGAGTCCATTGAAAATGCCCAAAAATGCATAAGCGGACCGCCAAGATATAATGGCCGCTGCAGTGGTAGCTAAAATGGGACCTATGGCCGATCCCGTCGATCCAAATATCCCATGAATGGCCATGCCACGTGTTAAGGACTTTACCCGATGTGAAATAAGCGTTAATCCCGCCGGATGGTAAATACTGCAGAAAAAGCCCATCATACTGAGACCAACCACCATCATGGCAAAGGAACCTGAAAGGGCAACTAAAAGTGCTGATATAGACGATCCTGCCTGGTAAATGAGCAATAACTGTCTACCGCCAAATCGTTTTTCTGCCCAGCCAGCGGGTATGGCGCCCAAACCAAACATAAAACCACTAATGGAAACCACAAATCCCAATGTACTGAGTCCCACATCAAATTCATTCCGAATAACTGGTATCAAACTGGGCAATGCCAGCATGAGGGCATGGACAGACAGGTGACTGCCACCGGTAATACTTAGGATAATTTTTTCGAATCGGGTCATAACTAAAAAACCCCCACTACCAAAAAGCAATGAGGGTTCATATTATTTTGGAAAAGCAGGTTTAGCGTTTTTCAGCAATACGGGTGGCTTTAGATCCCGTCAGTTTCCGCAAATAATTCAATTTTGCGCGACGGACCTTTCCACGACGTTTTACTTCAATTTTACTCAACATGGGCGAATGGACGGGGAATATTCTTTCCACACCAATACCGCCGGAGATTTTCCGGACCGTGAATGTTTCAGAAACATCGCTACCTTTTCGGCCAATAACCAGTCCTTCAAATTTCTGGACACGTTCTTTCCCACCCTCAACCACACGGACATCCAATATGACCGTATCACCTGGGCCAAATTCCGGTAAATCTGTTTTTAGATGGTTTTCATAAGCTGATTTCATATTATTCATCGCTTTTCTCCGATTCATTTAATTTTAAATAATGTTTCCAAATATCCGGACGTCTTTCTTTCGTCCGTTCTTCCTGGCGTGCCTTACGCCATTCCTCAATTTTTTTGTGGTGTCCCGAAATGAGTACATCCGGAACTGCCATGCCGTCAATTTCCCTCGGCTGGGTATAATGGGGTGCATCTAAAAGATCCCCCGAAAAGGTATCACTCATTGCTGAATCTATTTTATTCAGTACACCAGGGATAAGTCTGACAATACTGTCAATCAATATCATCCCGGGAATTTCTCCACTGGTAACCACAAAATCGCCGATGGAATATTCATGGGATACATATTTTTCAATTACCCGTTCATCAATACCTTTGTAATGTCCACAAATGACAATAAGCTTTTTCACCGAACTATTCTCGATCGCCAGTTCATGTGACCAGGTTTGTCCCTGGGGAGATGGATAAACAATCCGAAGACCATCCGTTCCACCCACATTCTCTATGGCAACTTCAATGGCCTTAAACAAAGGCCCTGCCATCATCACCATTCCAGCGCCACCGCCGAATGGTGTATCGTCTGTTTGACGATAATTTCCTTCACCAAAATCTCGCAGGTTTACCAAGTGGAAATCCACTCTCTCCCGCGCCACTGCCTGCCTCAGCATTGAATGCTGTACTACCGCTTCCACCAAATCGGGAGCCGGGGTAATAATGGCTATTTGGTGTTTCAATCCAATAAGCCGTCCATGGGCGTGATGGTAACCAGTCCCATCTCAATATCAACCGCACGAACAATCTCCGGTACCACCGGAATTAATACTTCCTTTTTGCCTCGCTTTATCACGTAAACATCATTTGCAGGAAGGCTAATCATATCCACCAATTCTCCGATAATTTCACCATTATCCGCTACAACCGTCGCACCCAGCAAATCAGCTGATATTAAGTTAATCGGATCGGAATCTTCTACAGAGGCAAATAATAATTGGCCGATCATGGATTCTGCTTCATCGCGATTTTTTGATCCCTCAAACAAGAAACGTCGTTTTTTGTTTAACCCTGTTACCTTCTCGAGCTTTACATCTCTGGCGATGGTTTCATCGAAACCAATAAATAGTGCTTTTTCCGTCACATAATCATCAAATTGACGCACCAAAGGACGCACGCCGACTTCTCCTTTTAATCCAGAAGCTCGGGTAATTTTTGCAATGGCAAAAAGTTTATTACTCATTTTTATCGATGACTTCGAGACTGGCTCGTTTACCACCTTCTTTTGCATTCACTGCAAACAATAACGTACGAATTGCAGAAATATTTCTGCCTCGTTTCCCAATTACTTTTCCATAATCACCATCACCAACAGTGAGTTCAAAAATGAGACTCTGCTCAGATTCGACTGTTTCTACCACAACTTCATCTGGCTTATCTACCAGTTGTTTCACCATTATTTCTATAAACTCTTTCATATCATTCTCCCTTCAATCTGAAGTGCTTATTTATCCTCAGATTTTTCGTCTTTTTCATCATTTTCAACAGCATCCTCTACCACGTCTGAAGTTTCTTCTTCAGCTGGTACTTCTCCGTCCGTTTCTTCGGCTACCACTTCTTCTTTCTCTTCAGCAGGCGTTTCTTCAGCTTTAATGTCTTCCACTTCCGCTGGTGCGTCTTCTGCTGGCGCTTCTTCACTATCTTTGGATTTTTCAGTTTCCGCTTCAGCTTCCGCTTCAGCTTCTGTTTCAGGTTCTGCTTCTTCAACCGGTGCTTCTACGGCCGTTTCTTCGGCTGCCACTTCTTCTTTCTCTTCACCAGATGATTCTTCAGCTTTAATGTCTTC
>JABGZQ010000056.1 GCA_018674655.1 Fidelibacterota bacterium
CATGTCGGTGTTTGGTATCCAGGATCTACTAGTGCGCCAGACTTGGTTGATAACTTGGATAATCAAGCTACCCCCTCTCCAGCCCAAGGCTGGAATTTTCAATTGAGTGGCATTGGTATTGTACCCAGCGGCGGCCCCTATGAGGTAGAGGCCTTTTTCGATCAGAACAATAATGATATGCCCGACGGGGGCGAATTTCTAGTGAACCTTGATAATATATATACGGATAACCAGGGATATGCTTATACGGAAATTGATTTAGGTGGCGGTGGCGGTGGCGGTACAGGCTCAAATCTTTCAGTATCACTCACGGTTGACGGTGTTGCTGATGGCATTAATGGGCAGGTGTTCATTGATGTACATCGTAATAGTGACGAAACACTAATCCAAGGATTTCAATTTGGCGAAACCACACCTATAACAGATATACATAAGGAATTCAATGTTCAAGGTGTATCTGATGGTGAAACCGTTTACTTGATGGGATTGTACACTGATAATGATAATAACCATGTATTGCTTGCAGAAGGCCAATCAAATACATTCAACTGGCCCCCCTCAGGAGATATAGATCTTGTTCTTGAAAAAGGAACTTATTCAGGATCATTGAAGGCAACTATCACGGTGAATGGTACCGATGAAAGCGGGAGTCTTTCATTCAGAATATTTCCTGAAGGCACAGTAATAACTGATGAGATGCCTGATTTATTTGGAGCGATATATGGCTATGATGATTCAGAAGTATATTCTTCGCCGCCCAGCAATCAAGAGATAGAGATTATGGATCTACTAAATGATGTAGACTTCGGTATTTATCCAATTGTGGTGTGGTATGATGTGGGTTTAGATACAGGATGGGATCCTGATGAAGATCCTTTTGCCCCTGGTCAATTAACCTTGAGCAGTGGACAGGATGCGCAAGTATCCATTGGGCCACTTAATATATTACCTGGGCCCAACATTCAATCAGCAAATCTTACTGGACTTACGCCCAATGAAGGTGACGATCTTACAATCTCAGTTAATGTTACTGCCCATTCCGGCCCATTGGCTGGGGAAGTGGGAAGCGTTGATTTAATATATTATACAGGGTCAGGCAGTTTTGGTGGTATTGGATGCAATAGCTCAACTCCAGGAACATACGATTGCACAATACCTGGTAATAATATCACTAACGCTGGTTTAGTAATAGGAATCGAGGCGTTTGATCAATACGGTGCTTTAGCTTCAGGCGGGCGATATGATGTGGCTGTTCAATTTGACTCAATGTATGTTTCTTCCGTACCAGCAGAACGTTATATCATGGTTTCTGTCCCCGCTAATCTATCCAATACTTCTATAAATGGTGTGGTTGGCGACGAATTAGGTGAAGCAGACCCGACAATTTGGCGTAGTTTTAAATGGATTAATGGTGCATACCAGGAAAATGCTGGTAATCTCGCTTTAGGTTCAGCAGTATGGCTCATAAGTAAGGAAGGTGCTTCAATTAATACTAGCAATGGTTATTCGACCGCGCTCCTAAGCGGAAAAACTATCAATCTTTCGAATGGATGGAACCAAGTGGGTAATCCTTATAATTTTCCAATTCAGTTAACGGATGATTCCCAAGTTCAGCTATCGACCACAGTAGAACAAAAACTCTACCAATATTCTGGTGGTGAAAACTATACGGAGTCTACCATTATGCAGCCAGGTAGCGGCTACTGGATTTTTTCCTCTGGTAGTGGTACTATTAAAATAAATCCGATATTTGGATTTATTTCTAGCGATAAACAACTTGCTAGTAAAACAACTGTTGGTTGGAAGGCAACTATAGAGGTCGTAGCTGGGTTGCAAAGAGATAAAGTAACAGCCTTTGGACTTCACCCTGAAGCTTCTAATGGTTATGATAGGCGAGACTTTCATGAACCGCCTGTTATCGGGGAATATATTTCAGCATACTTCAAGCACCCTGAAGCAGGAAGCCTTAATGAGGATATTCGTCTAGAAGGAGAGGACTTATATACTTGGCCACTAGCCATTGAAACTAACCAGCGTGGTATTGCCGAAATATCTATCCCGGATATTTATGGAATCCCAAATTATCTTGAAGTAAAACTGTATGATCCTGTATCTCGAATTGTTTACAATATGCGGAACGAGGCATCAATACGTATTACATCTCAAGGATCAGAATACCCTTATTATTTAGAACTGCTGGTGGGTTCTTCTGAACAAATTGAAGATCAATTGGACGCCATGGGTATCGTCCCAAGTACATTCGAATTGGCGCAGAATATACCGAACCCATTTAACCCGGTGACGAATATTCGTGTTTCTATTGTAGAAGAAGCGAATGTTACGCTGAAGGTATATAACCTACTTGGGGAAGAAATAAATACATTAGCCCTGAACCGGTCCCTAAGTAAAGGAAACCATCGGTTTATTTGGGCAGGTAAAGATGATAATGGGAATCCACTGCCTTCCGGAGTATATCTATATCGGATGGAAGTGAATTCTCCTCATGGCCATCAACTATATCAAAGCACGAAGAAAATGGTCTTAATGAAATAATGAAAAAACTGTTTTTCATTGCATTCTGTCTGAGCACTTTTGCCTTTGGGCAAAAGGAATTTGGGAAGATCACTTTACCCCTTGGACGTGTTCAGGTGCAAAAGGGCGGAACGGGTGATTTTAAAAAGGCCATGCCGCGAATGCCTATACACGAAAAGGATGTGGTTAAAACATTGGCTAAATCCCGTTGTGAAATTTCATTAGTGGGCGGCGGAAAGTTGCGAATTGGTCAGAATTCGGAATTGGAAATCACCGAAGCCAATGTGAAGCCTATGGAAAAGAATTTTGGCGCCACGTTAAAAAAAGGGGATGTTTGGGTGGCGGCCAAAGCGGCTTTTGGTGAAAAGAAAAATGTATCAGTCCGAACCCCAACAGCTGTGGCAGCTATCCGAGGAACAAAATACCGCGCTAAAGCCGGTCAGGACGAAAGTTCGGTATTGGTCTACGACGGCAAGGTGGATGTGAATGCGGCCAAGAATGTAACGGAAGCCCGTAAAGACCAGTTGAAACAGGGTTTCCAGCCGGGTGGTGGAAAACCAAAATTTACATTGGGTCCTGTTACTGAAGTTAAGGCGCCAGATCAAGTCTCCGGTCCCTATGAAGTATCATTAGAAGATTGGGTGAGCCTAGTAGAAGGGATGCAAATCAACATTCGTAAGGATGGGAAATATTCTATGTTCAAATTTGATCAAGATGCGGACACAGGGCTTGATTTTGTAAAATGGAATAAAGAACAGGATGCCAAGGATGGAAAATAGGTGAACCAAAAAATAAATACCAAATTGGAGGTGTTAAGTTTTAACACCTCTTTTTTTTATAAATCCCCATCTGGCTTTGGGATCTTCCCCATTTTGGGGGAACCCAAAGGGGATAAAAAAAATGGGAATAAAAAGCCTGTCTACCGCCTGCCTGAATGGGGAAGTCGGACAGGTCGCACCAGCGTAGGCAGAGAATCAAAAAATACGACGTATTATCGATCTTTAATATATAATGTCTGATTTCTTAAAACGAATTGGTATTGGTGGTGCAATTGGATTGGGAGTCGCCATCCTGGTTGGATGGGGATCCTATGAAGTCTCTTTTGTAAAATCTCTTTTAGATGGCTATGAATTTTTGTCTTATGATGGCCGTATGCGCGCCAGAACAGCCGGTGTAGAACAAATGTCCATAGAAGATGTGGTCATTGTAGATATTGACAATACGTCTGTCGCCCCACCAGAAGAAGGGGGATTGGGCCATTACTTTGATTGGCCTCAAGCATATCACGGTCGATTAATCAATACTGTTTCTTCTGGCAATCCCGCAGCGCTCCTGTTTGATATTATCTTTGATAAAGAGAACACATTTAACTATGACTTGGTCAACGCACTTACATCAGAAAATGTGCCACAAAGAGAAGCCTTATCGGACGTAACTAATCAATATTTGGCAACCAATGATCCTTCAATATTTTTAGAAGAAACCTATAATTCTCAAAAAGCCTACCATGCATTGGTTTTCGAAGAGGAAGATACGCTCAATTTTCTCTATAAAATGGATGCTGAACCGGAAGGCTATTATTATGAAAACCATATCATCCATGGCATATCAGAGGAAGCAAAGTCTAAACTCCCCAAAGCGGATCGGGTTGGAAACACATACGTAGATTTATTATCTGCTGCAGTTGGGGCTGGGTCAGCGAATTTTCCTCAGGATGAAGATGGTATTATTCGCCGGTCTCCGACTGCTATTTATTTTGAAGGGCCAGATCATGTATATCCCAGCCTCGTCATGTCAGCTGCCATTGATATTCTTGGTATTAAAAAGGATGGTGGATTCGATTATGATTTTGAAGATCAAGTTTTACGGCTGATTGATACAACCAATACTGTTGTCCGTGAAATTCCTATTGATGAGCATGGACGTATGTATGTGAATTACTACGGTCCATTTCAGACTTTCTATTATTTACCCTACATGTATTGTTTTGACCCGGAAATGCTTCCCCCAGAATATTGGGAGGGAAAGGTGGCTTTTGTGGGTGCTTCTTTGCCAGGGTTGATGGATTTACGAAACACACCAGTTCAGGAAACATTTGCAGGTGTTGAAATTCATGCAAATGTGATGCAAAGTTTACTGAAAGGAGAATTTGTTCAGCCCAAACACCGGTCAGAGACATTTTGGGTAATAATATTCACCTGCATTGTATTGGGTATTGTTGTTAGTCTACCGGAAAAACCGTTATTTACCTTACCTGTTCCCATTGTCGGAGTTGTGGCGTGGATTTTATTCACATACAGTCAGTTTTTCTCATCGTTAATTATGTGGGAAATTGTACGACCGGCTTTGGCTATGATGGGGACTTATGGGGGTATATTCCTTTACAATTTTCTTATAGTGGAAAAAGATAAGCGATTTTTAAAGGATACATTCGGTGCTTATATATCTCCGGAGCTTATCGATCAGATGTTTGATGCAAAAGAAGAACCATCTTTGGGCGGTAACGAAGGATATCATACTGCTTTCTTCACGGATATTCAGAGCTTCTCAGCTTTTTCAGAAAAATTATCTGCCAGCGACTTAGTCGAGCTGTTGAATGATTATCTCACAGATATGACGGATATACTTTTGGAGAATAAAGGAACGTTAGATAAATATATCGGTGATGCGATTGTGGCATTTTATGGTGCCCCTGCCCCTGTGGATGACCATGAATACTGGGGATGTATTACGGCATTAAAAATGCAGGAGAGTTTGGATCAATTGCGAAAAAAATGGCAGAGCCAAGGAGATCGTTGGCCAGAGATCGTCCATCACATGCAAAATAGAATCGGTATTAATAGTGGGCCCATGGTTACGGGAAATATGGGATCAACCATGCGCATGAATTATACCATGATGGGAGATACAGTCAACTTGGCGGCGAGGTTGGAAGCATCAGCGAAACAATACGGTATTTATATTCAAGTCGCAGAAGAAACATATAAAGTCTGCAAAGATAAATTTATCTGGCGTGATTTAGATTATGTGATTGTGATGGGTAAATCAGAACCGGCTCAAGTGTTTGAACTGATTGCTGAAAAAGGGGAAATGCCTCCAGGGTATGATAAACTATTAGATACATATCATGAAGCATTGGCTTTGTATCGAAGCCAAGAATGGGAAAAAGCAATCGAAGGATTTAAAGCGTCGGATAAGTTAGAGGATATGTTTCCGGGAAGAAAAACAAACCCAAGTCGTATTTATATTCCTCGATGCGAACATTACAGAGATAACCCTCCCGGCGATAATTGGGATGGTTCGTGGGCACTAACGAAAAAATAAATCAAAAATGATAATTCCTGTTTCAAGTTTCCTAAAAAGGTAAGAATTTCAGTTATGGATATTTTTACAACGGCCGTCCTTTTGTTAAAGGGCGGCCGTTTTTTTTTAACTTTTAATCCTCTTCCATTTGAAAATCCTTGGGTCCTTTTGAATGATTAATCAGGAAAAAGCCATTTTACTTCTTGAAGACGGCCGATCATTTACTGGTAAAGCATTTGGATATCTTGGTGAAACAACGGGTGAAGTCTGTTTTAATACCGGCATGACCGGTTATCAGGAAATATTAACAGACCCATCTTATTGCAAGCAAATCGTCACTATGACGACACCTCACATTGGGAATTATGGAATAAACCCTGAAGATGTTGAATCAAACCATATTCAAGTTGCCGGATTTGTTATTAAAGAAGAAACTGACATCCCATCCAACTGGCGATCTACGCAACCTATCGGAGAATACCTTAAAGAACAAAAAATAGTGGGTATCCAAGGAATTGATACGCGAGCGCTCACCCGGCATATCCGTGATAATGGTGCGATGAATGGCATAATATCAACGGTGGATACCCAAATTGAATCTTTAATAAAGAAGCTTAAAAATGCGCCCCAAATGGCAGGACTAGATTTGGCCAAAGACGTAACCTGTAAAGCCGCCTATAAATGGAATGAAATAGAAAAAAAACAATTTAAAGTGGCCGCCATCGATTTTGGAATAAAACATAATATTTTACGATTATTGGAAAGTAACGATTGTGACACGACAGTATTTCCAGCAAATGTCACCTCAAAAGAAATAATGGACTTTAACCCGGATGGTGTGTTTTTAAGTAATGGTCCCGGAGATCCATCTGCAGTGACTTATGGCATTAGAATGGTGAAAGATATTTTAGGAAAGAAACCCATATTTGGAATTTGTCTTGGACATCAAATATTAGCATTAGCATTGGGCGCTAAAACATTCAAATTAAAATTCGGACATCGTGGATGTAATCACCCTGTGAAAAATATAAATTCAGGGAAAGTGGAAATCACAAGCCAAAACCATGGATTTGCCGTGGATTTAGATTCGCTTCCACCCAACGTGGAAGCAACACATGTGAATTTAAATGACAATACTTCTGAGGGGATTCGATGCACAGACTTACCTGCATTCTCTGTGCAGTATCATCCGGAATCCAGTCCCGGTCCTCATGATAGCCGTTATCTATTTCAACAATTTATAGAACTAATGAAAAGCAAAAACACATGATTGCAGATTTATCAATAATTAAAAACGTCCATAACCGCCATGTATCGATGATTATAAAATGATACTTGAAACCAAAAATCTGACAAAAACATTCGGCCTCCGAAAAGCAGTGAATGCTCTGAATCTGGAGATCCCGAATGGGTCGGTCTATGGATTTTTAGGCCCAAATGGCAGTGGAAAATCCACAACCATTCGAATGATGACAGCGTTGATTTCACCCGATCAAGGTGAGGTATTAATTAATGGACAATCAGTACAAAAATTGGGTAATAAAGCATTGTTGAGCGTCGGGGCACTCATAGAAAGAGCAGATTTTCATAAGCATCTTTCAGGTGAAACAAATCTTAAAATGTTAGCCCGTATGGATGGCACAGATGAATCTCGGGTTCAGGTTGTATTAAATCGAACAGGATTAGGAGAACGGGGAAAAGATAAGGTTAAAACTTATTCTCAAGGGATGAAGCAGCGGTTGGGTATTGCACAAGCCATATTATCCAACCCAAAATTGTTAATATTAGATGAGCCTACCAATGGTCTTGACCCACAAGGGATGAAAGAAGTGAGAGATTTGGTCCGTGAATTAGCGGCAGAAGGAATTACCATTTTTATTTCATCTCATTTATTAGATGAAGTTCAAAAAATATGTTCTCACGTAGCTATGATTAGTCAGGGGGAATTGAAAACGGCAGGCCCCATTGAGGTATTACTTAAAAACTCAGATTTACTGGTGACGGAAATCCATGTGGACCCAATTGCACCAGCAATCAAACTATTATCGACCCAAAGCTGGATCCATCGATGTGAAGAAAAAAATGGGTTATTAAATGTTGGGGTTAGCCTTGATAAAATATCAGACTTAATCCAGTTGCTGGTTCAAAATAATTTTCAGGTTTCTGCTGTTATACCTCGCACCAGCTTAGAAGATGTATTTCTATCTAAAGTAGGAGAGGAAAGCCAAATCTAATGCTGGGTTTAATTCAAAATGAATTATTAATCATTATCGGACGGTGGCGAAGTTATATAGGATTTATTGGTATTTCGATTTTGATGCCACTCATATTGTGGGGGTTTTCTGTGGGCGGAGAAGAACTCCACCAAGATTATGCTAAGGAATTGGGAGGTACTTTTATGGTCGTGGGTTCCATAATTAATTCATTTTTGGCCACCTACGTTATCATGAATACTTTATGGATCCATATCCCGTTTTTAGTCACATTAGCCGCAGGCGATTCTGTAGCGGCAGACGGGGCCAATGGAATTTTCAGAATTACACTTACCCGATCAGTAAGCCGGTTTAAAATTTTGGTATCCAAATTATTGGCCAGTTATATCTATACAGCAACACTGCTCATTTTCTGTGCATTTTGGAGTTTGGGTATTGGGAGCTTTGTATTGGGGACGGGAGATTTGATTGTCATTAATAATGGGATATTAATATTGGATGAATCCCAAGCATGGGTACGAATGGCATTTTCATTTTCTCTTGCAATTTTTGTTATGTGTATGGTTGCCACACTTTGTTTTATGTTTTCGACCATGGTTAGTAATGCGGTTGGTCCAATTATTGGAACCATGTTTCTAATTATAATAGGGTATATGATTATAGGGATTCCGCTAGAAATATTTGAGAAAATCGAACCATATGTTTTTGTGAAGTATTTCAATGTCTGGTGGGATGCATTCAAAGATCCAATACCATGGGGAGAAATTGGCAAGAAACTTGGCATACTTGGAATTTATTTGGTCGTTTGTTTTGGGATTGCCACATATGTGTTCTTAAAGAAGGATATTAAATCGTGAGTCGTTTGATTCTTTCAGTTTTATTTATTTCATCCTCACTATTGGTGGCTCAAACACCATCCATTGAACAAATTCGAGATAATATCATTTCTCAATTTGATCGGATTAATGATTATCAGGTGGATATAAAAATATCGGTAAAAATGACGGGTTTCCGAATGCCGAATAAAAAGATTCATATGTATTATAAGAAACCGGGAAAAATTAAAGTAAAAACACGAGGATTTGCCATCTTGCCTAAAACGGGTGCGGGTGGAAATCCTAGTGAATTCTTGGATATGTTAAAGCACGTATCAGAAATCAAAAGAACCATTCGTGACAATAAACCATTTTACAAAATTATGGGAAAGGTGAATCAGGATTCTTTGAAAATTCCATTGCCAGTAAAAAAGGATGAATTTCCTGATATAACGATGAATGTTTTTGTGGATGCGAAAAAATGGGTCATTACAGAAGTGGGTGTTTACTTGGATTCAGAAAGTGTATTTACATTGCAGACAGATTATATTGAAGAAAGTGGAATGATGGTGCCAGAAAAATCCGTATTCAAGGTTGGTGTAAAGGGGATTAGTCGATGGACGACTCAAAATCCATTTGATTTCGGTGGACCAGGCTCAGATCGACAAGAATTTGAAAATATAGCCAAGAAAGCTGGGTTTGATGCAGAAAAAGATGAATTTGTTGGTGAAATGATTATGATTTTTTCTAAATATAAAGTGAACCAAGGAATTGATGATGTATTGTTTATTGAAGAAAACTAAATGCCAAAACGAACTGATTTAGAATCAATATTAATTATTGGCGCAGGCCCCATAGTGATTGGCCAAGCCTGTGAGTTCGACTATTCTGGGACCCAGGCGACCCGCGCATTAAAAGAAGAAGGATATCGCGTCATATTGGTGAATTCTAATCCAGCAACGATTATGACCGATCCAGATCTTGCGGATGCCACCTATATTGAACCCATTACTCCGGAATATGTGGAAGCCATTATAGAAAAGGAAAGGCCAGATGCCATTCTGCCAACAGTGGGCGGGCAAACGGCCCTAAACCTTGCCATGGATTTACATAAAAATGGCATCTTGAAAAAATATAACATTCAACTTATTGGTGCTCAGGTGGATGCAATCGATAAGGCAGAAGATCGGGAACGATTTAAAGAAGCCATGGATGCGGTTGGCATCGAAACGGCTCATGGCGGATTTGTGCATAGTTGGGTAGAAGCGGAAGCATCCTTGGATGATATGCAATTCCCTATCATTATTCGCCCGTCATTTACCATGGGGGGGACGGGTGGATCCGTCGCCTATAATTATGAAGAATTTCAGGAATTGATTGAAAATGGATTGAGTGCAAGCCCCACAACAGAAGTCCTAATTGAAGAATCATTACTTGGGTGGAAAGAATTTGAAATGGAGGTCGTTCGAGATAATGCAGATAATGCGATTATTATTTGTTCTATCGAAAATATTGATCCCATGGGAGTTCATACCGGAGATTCAGTAACCGTAGCTCCGGCATTGACGTTAACCGACAAAGAATACCAGAAAATGAGAAATTGGTCTATTCAATGTTTGCGAACGATTGGTGTGGAAACGGGAGGTTCCAACGTGCAATTTGCGGTGAACCCTGAAAATGGACGAATGATTGTGATCGAAATGAATCCTCGCGTGAGTCGGTCATCAGCCCTTGCTTCAAAGGCCACTGGATTCCCCATCGCAAAAGTGGCGGCAAAGTTGGCCGTTGGTTATACTTTGGATGAACTTCCCAATGATATTACCGGAAAAACCTTAGCGGCATTTGAACCGACAATCGATTATATTGTCACCAAAGTACCGAGGTTTGATTTTGAAAAATTCCCATCAGCGTCTGGGCACCTGGGGGTACAGATGCAAAGCGTTGGGGAAGCCATGTCCATCGGCAGAACCTTCCGGGAATCTCTTCAGAAAGCTTTTCGATCGTTGGAAGTAGGATTGGAGGGGTTGGAATCCAAGCCACTGGCAGAGGGAGATCCAGACGTGATTCGTGCACGACCGTTGGATATGTCTACTTTACGTTACGGCACCGCATTTAGGTTATTAAAAGTCCGCCAGGCATTTGTAGAAGGTCAATCTGTAGAAGATATATTTAAAGCCACAAAAATAGATCCTTGGTTTTTGCATCAGATTAATATTCTCGTAGAGACGCAGTACAATTCAACGCTGAAAGAATTAAAAAAAGATGGATACTCTGATAAACAAATCGGGCGGATGACTGGAAAAACTGAATTGGAAATACGTGCCCAGCGAAAAGAAGAGTTGATTTACCCATCTTACAAAGTCGTGGACACTTGTGCCGCTGAATTTGCCGCACAGACGCCCTATTGCTATTCCACATATGATGAAGAAAATGAGATTAAACCCATCGATGGGAAAAAAGTCATAATACTGGGTGGGGGTCCCAACCGAATTGGGCAAGGTATTGAATTTGATTATTGCTGTGTTCAGGCAGTATTTGGATTGCAAGACCAGGGATATAAAACAATTATGGTGAATTGTAATCCAGAAACGGTGAGTACAGATTTTGATTTGGTAGATCGGCTCTATTTTGAACCTGTCACCTTTGAAGATGTACTTAATATTGTGGAATTTGAAAAACCAGATGGTGTGCTGGTTCAGTTTGGGGGACAAACGCCATTGAAGATCGCAAATGCGTTGGCAGACGCCGGTGTTCCAATTATCGGGACGTCTCCGGAAAATATTGATTTAGCTGAGGATAGAAAAAAGTTTGGGAAAATTTTGGATAAACTAAGTGTCACTTGTCCGAAATATGGGACAGGAAGAACATTGGATGAAGTGGTGGTGGTGGCAGAAGAAATTGGCTTCCCTGTATTGGCGCGCCCCAGTTATGTATTGGGTGGCAGAGCAATGGAAATTGTATACGCCAAGGAACAACTCATTGATTATATTTCCCGAAACGCAGATGTGACCGAAGGGCATCCTATCCTGATAGATGAATTTTTAGAGGATGCCTTTGAGTTTGATGTGGATGCTTTATGTGATGGTGAATCAGTTCATATCGGTGCCGTGATGCAGCATATCGAGGAAGCTGGGATTCATTCCGGAGATTCAGCATGTGTTTTGCCACCATACCGAATTACCACTGAAGCCATGGATGAAATTATTCGGATCACCAAATCATTAGCGCGTGAACTGAATGTGATTGGTCTTATTAATCTCCAGTTCGCTTTTAAAGATGGTATCATTTATGTATTAGAGGTAAACCCTCGAGGGAGTAGAACCGTTCCCTTTGTGAGTAAGGCGACCGATAAGCCTTTAGCGAGAATTGCTGCACAGCTGGCAACAGGCGCTAAACTATCTGAATTTGATTTAAATAGTTGGGATGACAATAATCATGTAGCAGTTAAAGAAGCGGTTTTACCATTTAATAAATTTCCTGAAGAATCTATTTTTTTAAGTCCAGAAATGAAATCCACAGGTGAAGTTATGGGAATATCCAACACCATGGGTGAATCATTTAGGAGAGCTTCAATTAGTGCGGGAAACCAATTGCCAGATTCTGGGACAGTATTTATTTCTGTGAATGATTCCGACAAAATGAATGTTATTCCCATCGCAAGAGATCTTCATGAAATTGGATTCAAATTGGTGGGGACATCAGGTACGGCAAAAGAATTAAACCGGAATGGTATTCCAGCGATGTCGGTATTTAAGGTGGGTGAGGGTCGCCCAAATGTAGTGGATGGAATCAAAAA
Organism: Fidelibacterota bacterium; assembly: GCA_018674655.1. Lineage (GTDB taxonomy): Bacteria > Fidelibacterota > Marinisomatia > Marinisomatales > TCS55 > TCS55. The sequence goes on from JABGZQ010000056.1 coordinate 12,660, forward strand.
TGGGGAAGTGAATTTGGTGATTAATACCCCCATGGGTGCCCAGGCAAGATATGATGAAGAAGCCATCGGACGATCCTGCATCCAAAAAGGGATCCAAGCCATCACAACGCTTTCCGGCGCTGCAGCAGTTGTGAGAGCTATTCGGTTGGCGGGGAAGAAAATTGAGGTAAAATCGATTCAGGAATATCATAATTAATGTTGGTTCCTGTTCTCATTATCTATTATTTTCCTTTCGTTATGTTAGACAATCAACGTAGGAATAGAGTAGAACGACGCCGTCCCAATGAATGGGAGGGACATCGGTAGCGCTTGTCGTTAAGTCATTAAAAAAGATTTAAAAATAAAGCCCTCCGGATGTTCCGGGGGGCTTTTTGTTATTGAAAGGAAAAGGATGAAAAATAAAAAAATAATACTGGCCTACAGTGGAGGACTTGATACCTCTATTATTTTAAAATGGCTGGTGAACAAAGGATATGATGTTATCTGCTTTATTGGTGATGTGGGGCAGAAAGATGATTTTAAAGCGGCAGAATCAAAAGCATTGGATTTAGGTGCGTCAAAGGTCCATGTGAAAAACCTTCAAAAGGAATTTGTTACGGACTACATATTCCCGGCACTTCAAGGCAACGCACTTTACGAAGGGCGATATTTATTAGGGACATCCCTGGCTCGGCCCGTACTGGCAAAAGCTCAGATTAAAATTGCTCATGAAGAGGGAGCTACGATTGTATCTCATGGATCTACGGGGAAAGGAAACGACCAAGTCCGATTTGAGTTGGCCTATTATGCTTTAGATCCAAATATTCAAGTATTCGCCCCTTGGAAGGATATTGAATTTTTAGAACAGTTTAAGGGCCGGAATGATTTACTTACCTATGCGGATGAGTGGAATATTTCTGTGACAGCAACAAAAAAAATGCCATATAGTGAAGACGAAAATCTCATGCATATCAGCCATGAAGCGGGTGTATTAGAGGATCCATCTGCCCGCCCGGATGCATCTGTATTTAGCATGACCAATGGGATTAGCGATGCACCGGGAAAAGAGACATTATTGGAAATTGAATTCGAAAATGGAATGCCGACACAGGTAAAAAACTTGGATGATGGAACGATAAAAATCGATAGTCTAGAAATGTTTTTATATCTGAATGAAATGGGAAGTCTCCATGGTATTGGTCGAGTGGATATGGTGGAAAACAGATTTATTGGTATCAAATCCAGAGGTGTTTATGAAACACCCGGGGCTACCATCCTCTGGGAAGCACATAGGGATCTGGAAGGGGTTGCCATGGATAAAGAAGTGATGCATATCAGAGATATGTTAATTCCGAAGTTTGGAGAATTGATATATAATGGGTTCTGGTTTTCTCCGGAAATGGATTTTCTGTTGACATCAATCAATAAAAGCCAAGAGGCTGTAGATGGCACGGTGCGGGTGGCACTATTAAAAGGGAATGTGATATCTATCGGGAGGGAATCACCCACATCATTGTATGATCAAGATATGTCCAGCATGGATATAGAAGGCGGATTTGACGCAACGGATTCTCAAGGATTCATCAATATTAATGCCATTCGACTCAAAGCACATAATCTGGTATTGCACAGAAGAAATCCATATAAATGGAGAAAGGAATCAAGTGATGAGTAAACTTTGGGATAAGGGTGTCGATCTTGATAAAGCAGTGGAAGCATTTACGGTGGGAAAAGATCCTGAATTAGATAATGTTTTAATTCCTTATGATTGCAAGGCATCCATTGCCCACGCCCGGATGTTGGGTGAAATGGGATACCTTGAAAATAATGAAGTTGAAAAATTGGTGATGGAACTTGAAAATATTATCACCTTTCACAGAGAGGATAATTTTACCATAAAGGTATCCCAAGAAGATTGCCATACAGCCATTGAAGAATATTTGGTTGAGCAATTAGGGGATGTAGGTAAAAAAATTCATACGGCTCGATCTCGAAATGACCAAGTCCTAACTGCCCTCCGGCTCTATTATAAAGAAGCATTACAAGAAATAATTGATCTGGGTGAAAGCTGGATAAAAGTCTTGGAGAAATTTGGAGAAGAGAATTATGATGTTTCTTTTCCCGGCTATACTCATATGCAAAAAGCGATGCCCTCTTCAATGGCCATGTGGGCAGGTGCTTATGTCGATGGAATGAAAGACGATTTATCCATGCTTAAATCAGTTGCAAAACTGATTGACCAATCGCCCTTAGGTTCGGCTGCCGGGTATGGCGTGCCCATTAAAATTGATAAAGAAATGACAGCAAAAGAAATGGGATTCGATCGGGTTCAAAACAATCCTATTTACTGCCAGCTAAGTCGTGGAAAATTCGAATTATCTATTTTGCATAGTTTGAGCCAGATTATGTTGACTATTAATCGTTTGGCTTCAGATTTGATTTTATACTCCATGACTGAGTTTGGGTATATCTCTCTACCGGAAGAATTCTGTACGGGCAGTTCAATCATGCCCCAAAAGAAAAATCCCGATGTGCTGGAGCTATTACGGGGAAGTTATCACATCATTTCTGGGTATGAAACCCAGGTGAAAGGATTAACGGCCAATCTCATTTCCGGCTATAACAGAGATATACAACTATCCAAAGAACCTATCATGCAGGGGATAAACTTGGGGATTGATTGTTTTAAAATCAGTGCGGCTGTTATTGAAGCATTAAAGGTGAATAAAGATATTTGTGACGCTGCCATGACAGATGAACTTTTTGAAACAGAAAAAGCATATAAACTTGTTGAAAAAGGGATCCCATTTCGGGAAGCATATCGGCAAGTGGCAGATGCCATCAAAAAGTAATTAATTAATTAGGCGTTGTATTCCTTTTAAATAACCTATTTTTCCTAATCCGGAAATTTGATCAAGACATACATCCTTAATGACCGAAATTTCCCGAAAATCTTCCCGAGTATTAATATCACTTAAATGAACTTCCACGGTGGGAACGTTTATAGCTGAGATGGCATCACGTATGGCATAGGAATAATGGGTGAATGCGCCAGGATTAATAACGATACCGCCCACATTACCCATGGCACCGTGGATGAAGTCAATGAGTTCACCCTCATGGTTGGACTGAAACCAGGTGATGGAATGCCCATCTGATTCCGGTTGATCGTTTAACCAATTCTCAATATCAGATAATGATTCGCTACCATAGATATCTGGTTCACGAATACCAAGTAAATTCAAATTAGGCCCATTGATAATAAGTATTTTCAATTGAGCGCCTTCAACGATTCTTGAATTAATTCTTCAGTTACATCTGTAGAGGATAAGGCGTTTCCCAGGCCATCTAATAGTACAAAATTCAGGACACCTTTTTCTGATTTTTTATCGGTCTTGATAAATGGCATTAAATGATTTCCGTTTATATGGGATAATTGTGGTAAGGGTAATTGATTAATAGTCTGGCTCAAAGTTGACAGTTCTTCTTTTGAAAGCAGATTCAGTTTTTGAGAAATAAACCCAGCGCATTTCATACCCAGAGCCACGGCCTCTCCATGACGAATTTTTCCATAACCTAAGTGAGATTCAAGAGCATGTCCAATTGTGTGGCCAAAATTAAGGATGCGTCGCAGATCACCTTCCCGCTCATCTTTAGAAACAACTTCTGCCTTGATTTTACAGGATTTACGAATGGCGTCTTCAAAAGGGAAAGAATCAATGTTTTCCAACCAGGTGGATATATCAATTAAAAAGGCTTTATTCCAAATTGCGCCATATTTTATAACTTCACCCAACCCGGAAAAGACTTCTTCTTGGGGAAGGGTTTGTAAAATATCTGGATCAACTATTACGCCTTGTGGTTGATATATCGACCCGACAAGGTTTTTCCCCTCGGCGATATTGATTCCGGTCTTTCCGCCAATGGAAGAATCTACCATGGCCAATAATGTTGTTGGGATTTGGTAATAGTCTATTCCACGCATAAACGTTGAAGATAAAAAGCCTGCTACATCTCCAACAACGCCACCCCCAAGGGCCAAAATATTTGTTTTTCGATCACAGCTAAACTCAACCATCTGACTGATAACACGACTAAACTCATTGAGGCTTTTGGCTGCTTCCCCTATAGGTAGGGTGATGAATTCACAATCAAACCCCGACGCTTTCAAATTATTTACGAGATCAAACCCAAATAATTCCATTAATCGATATTGAGAAATCACAATCCATTTTTGGCCCTCATTATTATCGGAAAGAATAGAGGGGACATGATTCAAAAGGCCCGATTCTACGTGAATAGGGTATGATCGTTCTTCAAGGTTTACTTGGATTGTATTCATTAATTGATTTGATTATAAATATTAATTGCCACTTCTTCGGCGGTGCTTTGATTCGTATTTACGGAAAAATGACAAGTGTCTTTATATAAGTTTTCTCGATCAGCCCATAATCGGCTTAATTCGTTTTCTACTTCTTTACCACCCAGCAAGGGTCTATCTATTACAGATTGGAGGCGTTTTGCCAATACCGGGATTGATGTATCTAAAAAAATCACTTTTCCTGAAGAAGCAAGTTGATTTCGATTCGTTTGATTTAATACAATGCCACCACCACAGGCAGCGACCACATTAGAATTCTCGATTGTCTCCAATACCTCAGATTCTAACTGTCGAAATCGTGATTCTCCATCTTCTGTAAAAATTTCTGAAATTGTTTTATGGGCTTTCACTTCTATATAGTGATCTATATCTAAAAAAGGGATCTCTAATTTTTTTGAAAGTATTTTACCGACTGTTGATTTGCCAGAACCCATCATACCAATTAAATAAATATTCATTAATATTTTGCTGTTGCTTTCAGGTGCGCTTTTAGTTGATCCATGGAATCGCCACCAAATTTTTCTAATAATGCATCTGCCAAAACGAAACACAGCATGGTTTCTGCAATTATAGACGCCGCTGGTACGGCGCAGGAATCGGTTCGCTCTTTATGGGCATCCTTTTCATTTTTTGAATTAATATCAACAGAGCGAAGGGGTTTGATCAATGTAGGAATCGGTTTCATCGCCATTCGCAATAAAATGGGTTGAGCATTACTCATGCCACCTTCAATACCACCGGCATTATTAGAATAACGAGTGTACTTTTCACCATCATGCCCGATTTCATCGTGGACTTCACTACCAAACTTTCTTGCATCACCAAACCCACCGCCGATCTCAATCCCCTTGAATGCATTTACACTCATCATTAAAGCGGTAATGCGAGCGTGTAATTTTCTATCCCATTGTGTATAAGATCCGAGACCATAGGGCAGTCCAGTGGCAATCACTTCAAAAACACCGCCAACGGAATCCCCTGCTTTTTTTGCATCATCGATTGTTTTGACCATTGCGGCCTCTGCTTCTTTATCTAGGCATCGAACAGAGGAGGCATCCGCCCTTTTACTTAGCTGATTCGGGTTAAGGTTATTCGGGACTATGCTTTCATCTTTCACATCATGAATCTCCAAAACTCGACTTCCCACTTCTACACCCACATCCTCTAAGAGTTTTCTGCAGATGGATCCCAATGCAACTCGCATGGTTGTTTCTCGGGCGCTGGATCGTTCTAGCACATTTCGAATATCGTCAAACCCATATTTTTGAATACCGGCTAAATCTGCATGGCCGGGCCGGGGGACTGTCACTTTATGAATATCCTCATTTACAGCTGAAATAGACATTTTTTTTGTCCAGTTTTCCCAATCTTTGTTTCGAACGATAAGTCCTGTCGGTGTTCCCAGCGTTTCACTATGTCTTACACCGCACCAGATTTCCGCATGGTCTTTTTCGATATTCATTCGTCCACCACGACCATGGCCCATTTGTCTCCGTTCCAATTGAACACCAATATATTCTTCTGAGATTTCCAACCCCGCTGGTATACCATCCAAGATTCCTAAAAGGCCTTGCCCATGAGATTCCCCTGCGGTTAAAAACTTTAATCGAGTTAACATAATACTGTATCTAATTCCTTTTTAATCGGTTCCAATTTAATTCTTTCTGAAATCTTATCTTTAAACCAAATATCCGCAGATGCCAACCCCTGTGCAATAAACATATCTAGTCCACCCACAGTTTTAGCACCAAACTTTTGTCCTGCTTTTAACCACGCAGTCTCTATGGGGTTATAAATTGTATCTACCAAAACTTGATTAGGTGTGATATCAAGATCAGGCATAGGCTCTGTATCTGGCCACATACCTACAGGGGTGCAATTAATAACAATATCTGGATCATTAGTTGATGTTGGGTTGGGGTAAAAAGATTGCACCCAATCTAATAATTGCGCTGCTTTTTCTTGTGTACGGTTTTTTATAGAAATAGACTTTACGCCATTGTTAGCTAAAGCAAAAGCTATTGCTCTTGCAGCACCCCCAGCGCCAAGGATTAAACAATTTTTACCCTTTAATTCTATATGGTTTAAATCCATGGCTATTAAAAACCCAATCCAGTCAGTATTAAACCCCTTTCCGTTATGAACACAATTCACAGCACCAATAATTTTTGCAGATTCATCTAATTTATTCAAAAATGGAATCACCGATTGTTTATGTGGAATGGTCACATTGAAACCATCCAATTCATTTGAATTTATGAATGAATGAAGATTGTTAGGATGAATATGGATTCTCTCAAAAGAGGCTATTAGATTAAGTTGCCGAAAAACTTCATTATGAATAGTTGGACTTAAACTATGGGCAATGGGGTCTCCGATTACAGCAAAGGTCTTCATGATTGTAAACGATCCAACTCTTTATAGAACTCTGGATAAGAAATGGAAACGCATTCAGGATGGTCTAAAACCACATCACCTTCAGATACGAGTCCGGCGATTGTAAATGCCATGGCGATACGATGGTCATGAAATGTTTCAATTTCAGCACCATTTAATGGTGTTGGACCATTGATGATAAATCCATCATCCAATTCTTCAATCTCTGCACCCATTTTATTCAGGTTGACGCACAGAGCATGGATTCTGTCACATTCTTTGATCCTTAATTCTTCAGCGCCACGAACTATTGTTTTTCCATTGGCTTGAGTCGCGAGAACTGCAATAACAGGCAACTCATCAATTAATCCGGGGACTTCATCTTTTGTGATGGTAATACCCTTCATCGGTTGATAAGAAATATTCAAATTCCCAATCGTTTCACCAGCTTCTTCCCATTGTTCAAGATACTTTACATTGATGCCCATGCTTCCAAGTGCCCGAAAAACCCCAATTCTTGTTGGGTTTATTAAAATGCAATTCAATTGTATATCAGAATGTGATACCAAGGCTGCTGCTGCGGCAAAAAATGCAGCAGTGGAAGGATCACCAGGAACAGATAATTTAAAGGGTGTAAGGGGAGACATTAAATTTGAAACAGCGGTCGTTAATCCATCAATTGAAACTTTTCCCCCAAGACCGTCCAACATTTTTTCTGTATGATTTCTAGATAAAATTGGCTCGGCAATTGACGTTTTACCTTTGGCGCCAAGACCCGCTAATATCACAGCAGATTTCACTTGGGCGCTGGCAACCGGAGATTCATAATGGATACCACACAACGTACTTTTATTAATTGTGATTGGTAATTTTCCATTTTTGCTTTCTGATTTTAATCCCATCTGAGAAAGTGGATCTAAAATACGATCCATTGGTCGAGATGATAATGAGTCATCTCCAACGAATGTGGCGTTAATACCTTGACCTGACAAGAGTCCTAATAATAATCGTGTGGTTGTGCCGGAATTGCCGCAGTTTAATGGTTGATCTGGATCAATATAATCACCACCCTGAAGGATAACATCATTTTTGTTATCCTCAATTATGACACCACAGGCTTCTAAACATTTTCGAGTAGTCTGAACATCGGCACCGGTAGACAAATTGGAAATCCGTGATTCTCCACCAGCTAAAGATGCTAGCATAAGTGCCCGGTGGGAGATAGATTTATCTCCCGGCAATGATATTTTTCCTCTAATGGCCATTTGTTTTTAGTTCATCTGCAATAAGGAAAGCCAGTTCAATGGCTTGATTTGCATTTAGTCGTGGGTCACAATGGGTGCGATATCTATCGGATAAATCCGATTCAGAAATATCAGCTAACCCACCGGTACATTCGGTTACATTTTGTCCCGTCATTTCCAAATGTATACCACCAGCGTGGGATCCTTCTCCTCGGTGAATTTGGATATTTTGTTTCACCTCATCCAATATTTGACTGAATGGGCGTGTTTTTATTCCATTACTACTTTTGATTGTGTTTCCATGCATAGGATCACATGACCATATAACTGTACGGCCTTCTTCCTGTACTTTTCGAATCAGGGAAGGTAGAATAGATTCAATTTTATTACTTCCAAATCTCGTAATTAACGTAATCCGGCCCGCCTCATCATTTGGATTCAAAATATCTAATAATTGGATGAGTTCATCTGGATCCATAGTTGGCCCGCATTTAATACCAATGGGGTTTTGAATCCCCCGGCAAAACTCTACATGAGCACTTTCTGCGAACCGAGTTCTATCTCCTATCCATACAAAGTGTGCGGATGTATTATAAATATCTCCGGATGTAGAATCGATTCTTGTTAATGCTTCTTCATAGGGCAGGAGGAGCGCTTCATGGCTTGTAAAATATTTAACCCGACGAAGTTGAGGTGTATTAGAGGAATGAATACCCAGGGCTTCCATAAAATTCAGACTTTCTTGAACTTGATCTGCTAAATGGCGGTAACGTTCTCCTTGAGGGCCGCTTTTTACAAAGCCCATATTCCATGATTGTACATGTCGAAGATCTGCATACCCGCCATCGGCAAAAGCTCTCAGTAAATTCAATGTAGAGGCAGCTTGAGAATAGGCTTTCAACATTCGCTCAGGATTGGGAATTCTTTTTTCTTTATGGAACTGTATGTCATTTATAATATCGCCAGTATAACTGGGGAGTTCAACACCATCAATTGTTTCTGTGGGACAAGATCGGGGCTTGGCAAATTGGCCAGCCATACGCCCAATTCTTACAACGGGCATATTTGTACCATTTGTTAATATCACGGCCATTTGGAGAATAACGCGAAAAGTATCTCGAATGTGATCAGCATGAAATTCAGAAAAACTTTCGGCACAATCACCTCCCTGTAGCAAGAACCCATTTCCTTCTGTTACTTCAGCCAATGTTCTCTTTAAGGAACGAACTTCGCCCGCAAAAACCAGAGGTGGAAAACCTTGAAGCGTTCTAACCACTTCTTTTAAATGATTTTGATCTGGATAATCAGGTAAATGTTTTATAGTAAAATTTCTCCAACTATCTGTTTGCCATGGAGTCATGATTGTAATTCCTTTAAGCGATTATCCAAAGTATTCGTTGATTCTTTCAAATTCATAATCATTTTTTTTGTATAGGGATTATATAATTGCAAATCAGTGTATAGCTCCCAACTATCATTACAGGTTTGGTCAACCAAATCTAATAGATCTCGAAATCCCTGTGTATCAATTGACGTTTTTTTAATGCCAAACTCTTTTAGCATTCGCCCTAGAAAATGGGTAACGCCTTGGGTTTGTGCTGCCATTCGATCATGGTCATCAGCTGTCATTTCAAGAACTTGTATTCCTTGGTCTACAAAAAATCTTTTCCAGAAATCAAATTGGTTATGAGAGTCTCTCGTTTTATCCATCATCATTTTCAAGCGATTATTTGTTATAAAAGAATCAGGGCCAAACAGAGGATGAGTTGCAATGATACCTATTTTTTCCGATAAATGTTTTTCCATGACTTCCACAGGGTGTTTTTTCACAGAACAGACATCAATGATGGTTGTACCATTAGAAAGTTTTGGTGAAATAGATTTGATTATTGATTCAAAATGACGAATGGGTACAGCTACAAATATTGCTTTTTCTTTTAATAAATCATCCAATTCAACAAAGGTTACATTGGGGAATAGCTTCGGGGAAGAAAGGTCAAACGCTTTGATGGAAAATCCTTTTTGAAGAATATTGGCCAAAACTTTACCAAAACGGCCAAACCCTATTATGCCAACGCTATTCATGAATCTCCCAATTTTTTCACCCCAAGAAATAGGGTCAGGTTATGTTTTAAATCATGGATGCTTTCTTGGAGAATATCCAATTCGTATAAATCTGCACAGGCTTTATTCGCAATTACACCTGCGGTAGAAGGGAGTTTCCCTTCTGACAGTCGTCTTGCAGCCTCAGCCGTATCATCTTCTTCAATCAGTGGTCGCGTCCAAAAATGTTCACTCAAGTAATCCTTACATTGACGAAGTGCTTGTTGATGGGAATGGATTTCTGTGATATCACCCACATGAGTCCCTACAAGTCCAAGAAGGTTTTGATCTACTGCAATATGGAACATCTCAAGGATGTCGCAACGATATTTTGCAAGCGCTTCAACACTTTCAATCACGACGCCACCTTGTGCATTCTCCATAGCAAAAATGCCATAATCGGTATTCCCGGATTCTACCCCGGCCAATACTTGTTCAGATGAAATCTGGTATACGATTTTGGCGCCTTCTATTCCGTGATTATGGGCAAACTCGTGAGCGGCCTGTTCGGAGAAGCTTCCTTTCCCGCCCTGAATTCCTATTGTAATCATAATTATAATTTCATTGTTTAATTAATTGTTTATTCCAAAAAAAAACCCCGATCAAAGCCGGGGTTTCAAAGCAGTCAACATGTACAGGTCTCCCTGGGACTACAAAACCCCTTCGCGGCTAAAAAACCGATACAAGCTATAATAATTTTCTTTGTTCATGTTAATCATAGGTGGGAATATTAAGACAGGGTTTCATCAGATACCAACCTTATTTTATTTCTTTTGCAGTTTTTTTGAAATGTGATATACAGGCCCAAAAATAGCAGAAATATCGTCACGATCTAATTTCCCTTTTAACCGTTCGGTCAACCGGTCAATAATCTCTCTTTCCCGATTGGGGTCGCCAACCGCTAAATTATTTGATTCTTTTATGGCGCCAATTTGTATAGAAACTGTGAATCGCTTTACCAATAGATCTACCATTTGATTATCGCATTCATCGATCATCTCGCGTAGATGGTTGATTTTTTCCTTTGAATCCATGAAAAAAAGTACACAAGCCATTTGCTGGGGTGAAACGTTTTTTAATGTAATTTCCGCCCCGTTATTTTAGCCACGAATAAAGATGAGTACACCAACCAAACGCGTCGCATTCCACACTTTGGGATGCAAACTAAACTTCTCAGAAACAGCCACTATTTCTCGTGATTTTATTCGTCATGGATTTGAAAAGGTCGATTACCGAGATGAAGCAGATATTTATGTGTTGAATACCTGTTCCGTTACAGAAAATGCTGACAAGGAAGCCAGAAAGCTCATCCGCAAAGCCAAACGTCGGAACCCCAATTCATCTGTTGCTGTGATCGGTTGTTATGCACAACTAAAACCCAATGACATTGCAGAAATTGATGGTGTGGATATTATTTTGGGTGCGGAAGAGAAATTCAATCTACTGAACCATTTAAATGAAATCGACCTCAATAGTGGGACCAAAGTAATTCAGACTGAGATTGACCATGTGCATAAATTCACACCCTCATATTCCTCAGGTGAACGAACGCGCTCTTTTTTAAAGGTACAGGATGGATGTGACTATACCTGTTCCTTTTGTACGATTCCGTTAGCCCGAGGAAAGAGTCGCAGCGATTCAATTGAGAATACGATGAAGATTGCTCGGGAATTGGCTAAAACAGATGCACGAGAAATAGTGCTAACTGGTGTCAATATTGGGGATTTCGGTAAAGGGTCTGACGAATCATTTTTTAACCTTATACAGCAATTGGATAGTTTGGATGGTATAGATCGCATTCGCATTTCATCTATCGAACCAAATTTGCTTACCAATGACATAATCAATTTCTGTGCTTCGTCTCGCAAATTTATGCCACACTTTCACGTGCCACTCCAATCAGGATCAGATAAAATATTAGGCGCCATGCGCCGGAGATATAAAAGGAATCTATTTGAAGAAAGAGTGACAAAAATAAAATCAATTATACCAGATGCTTGTATCGGTGTGGATGTTATTGTAGGGTTCCCAGGAGAAACAGATGTGGATTTTCTTAAGACCTATAATTTTTTAAATGACTTAGATATTTCTTATCTACACGTTTTTAGTTATTCAGAGCGACCGAACACAGATGCCGTGGAAATGGGTGGCGTTATATCAAAAGAAAAACGAACAGAACGAAGCAAAATGCTCCATATTTTATCGGATAAAAAACGGCGATACTTTCACGATAAATTTGTAAATACTAAAAGACCAGTTCTATTTGAAAACATGAAGAATGGAAAAATGTTGGGACACACTGATAATTATATACAAGTCCAAGTGGATGAGTCTATGACATTAATTAATACAATCCATTTGGTGAAACTATCGCTAAATCACGGTACGGTTGTGAATGGGGAATTGTAATCAATTCTTTTAACTAAACTATGATTCGTCTCGAAAGTATATCTAAATCCTTCCCAGATGGGGACCTATTCAACAATGTGAATATTTTTTTAAAACGTGGTATGCGGGCCGGACTTGTGGGTCCAAATGGCTCTGGTAAAACCACCTTGCTCCGTATCATGTTGGGGCAGGAAACGCCCGACTCCGGGAATGTTCAAAAAGATAAAGCCATTACCATAGGCTATTTGGCGCAAGATATTGTGGTTGGTTCAGAAAGATCCATCTTGGAAGAAGTATTGGCGGGTTATCCGGAAGTAACTGATTTAGAAGGACAAATATTGACTTTATCCGAAGCCATCTCAAAAGATCATGAAAATCTGGAATTGGTAAATCAATTGGGTGAAGTTCAAAATCGATTCGAGGCATTAGGTGGATGGACATTGGAAGAGAAAGCAAAAAAAATCCTGAGTGGTCTCGGTTTTTCAGAAGAAAAGTTTACAGAACCCATGGATGTATTCTCTGGTGGTTGGCGTATGCGTGTGGCATTGGCAGCCATCTTACTACAGGAACCAGACATCTTGTTTTTAGATGAGCCCACGAACCATTTGGATTTAGAAGCAACAATTTGGTTGGAATCATTTCTGGCAGAATGGCGCGGAGGAATGGTTATGATAAGTCATGATCGCGCATTCTTAGATCGATCGGTGAATCACATACTTGAAATTGATTTAAAAAAGATAACATTATTCACAGGGAACTACACCAAGTACACTGAAGAAAAAATGCTTCGGATAGAACAACACAGAAATGCATATCAAAACCAGCAAAAACAGATTAAAGATACAGAACGGTTCATTGAACGATTCAGATATAAAAACACCAAAGCCACACAAGTTCAAAGTCGAGTGAAAATGCTGGATAAATTGGAAAAAATTGAAGCGCCTACAGAACAAAGTCATACCATGAATTTGAAATTACCTCAACCCAGTCGACCTCCTTTGAATGTGGTTTCCTGCCGAAATGTGACCAAACATTATGGCGATATCGAAGTGTTCAATGATATGGATATGTTGGTAGAGCGGGGACAGAAAATTGGCTTGGTAGGCCAAAACGGTGCCGGGAAATCTACATTACTCAAAATGCTTGCCGGCGTAGAGTCAGTGACGTCCGGTGCGATTCGAATGGGGAGAGATATTAATAGTGCCTACTATGCGCAACATCAACTGGAAACGCTCGATCCGAATGATACAGTTTTTGAATCTATCCAGAAAGTGAGTCCAGGTTGGAGTGAAACCGAAATGCGGAATTACTTGGGGAGCTTCATGTTTTCGGGAGATGAAATTGAAAAATATGTGAAGGTGCTATCAGGAGGAGAGAAAGCTCGGGTGGCCTTAGCACGAATGCTGGTGGAGCCATCTCATTTGCTTTTATTAGATGAACCCACAAACCACCTAGATATGGTGACAAGGAACGTAGTTGAGAACGCTTTGGTCCAATTCACAGGTGCTATTGTTTGTATATCTCATGACCGTCACTTTTTGAATAATGTTACAAACCTTACCTGCGAAGTTGGTGGTGGTGGTATTCGAGTATTTGAAGGAAATTATGATTATTACGACTGGAAAAGACAGGATAGGCAATCTGCCAAGACAAATGTGCCAATACAAAAAACCGAATCCAAGGGGAAATCAGCCTTTAAAGATCGTAAGAAAATTCGCAACCGTTTGGCATGGATTGAAAAACGATTCAATATCATAGAATCTGAATTAGATGATCAGCGATCGATTACCCAGGATTCATCCAATGGAGATAATTACGACTTGCTCCAACAGACCATGGAAACCATGAATATCCTAGAGGCGGAATACTTAGAATTGATGGAAGAGCAGGAAAAATTATATTCTAATCTCGGGTAAAAACCCAATCGTTTTCAGTAGAGATAGAGGAATTAAATGTATATCCACTTTCTGTATAATTTTTCAATAAATTCGGGTTCGAGATAAAGTTTTTCACTATATAATGTATCATTTTCCCTCGTGCTTTCTTCGCATAAATACCAACAACTTTGTATTCATTATTTTTTAGTTCTTTAAACTGAATTGAAATGAATTTGGCCTTTAATTGATCCAATTGGATTGAATTAATATACTCTTTAGAGGCAAGGTTAATTACGATATTCTTTTCATCATTATTCAAGGTAGCTGTTATCGTTTTTTCCCAAAATTTGGTCAATGATTTTGAATTTCTTATTTTCAATTTTGAAGCCATTTCTAATCGATAAGGCTGGATTAGGTCTAAAGGTCTCAATACACCATATACCCCAGATAAAATGCGAAAATGTGATTGGCAAAAGTTTAACTCATCGCCATTAAAAGATTGTGGGTTTATTTTGTTGAAAACTTCTCCTGTATAAGCAAAAATGGCCTGTTTGGTGATCCCATTTGATGGGTTGTTCTGGAATTTTTGAATATTTCTATAGGTTTCTATTCCCAACTTTTGACTGATCGACATGAAGGAAAATATTTCATCTTTATTCATATTTTTTAAGATGGCAACAATCTCATTTGTTTGTTTTTTAAACCTTGGGTTTGTAGAACCCCTAAAAGAATATGCTGAAAAATTTTGTGTTTTTGAGGGAGATAGAATAACAAGCATTTTACTATTTTTTAATCAAATCGATTAAAAAAAGAATTATTTGTTATATTGTTCAATCGGCGGACAAGTACAGATCAAATTTCGATCACCATGCGCATTATCAATTCGTCCAACACTTGGCCAGTACTTATGGTTCTTTAAATATGACGATGGGTAGGCCGCTTTTTGCCTTGAATATGGACGATCCCATTTGTCCGAAGTGACGTCAATTGCTGTATGCGGGGCGTTCTTTAGGGGATTGTTTTCGGCATCCATTTCCCCGGAGATAACATTATTTATTTCGTTTTTGATTGAAATCATGGCATCACAGAAACGATCTAATTCGGCTTTAGATTCACTTTCAGTCGGTTCAACCATCAGTGTGCCAGGGACGGGAAAGGACATAGTCGGCGCATGGTAACCATAATCAATTAATCGTTTGGCCACATCTTCATCAGATATGCCCGATTCTTTTTTAATCGGCCGTAAATCTAAAATAAACTCATGGGCTGAATATCCTTGCGATCCTCGGTAAAGTATGGGGAAATGAGTCTGTAACTGATGGGCCATATAATTGGCATTCAAAATCGCCACTTCTGTCGACGCTTTTAGCCCCTCATCCCCGAGCATAGCAATATAGGCCCAAGATATGGGCAAAATACCTGCACTGCCCAACGGTGCGGCTGAAATGGCATGAATTGCTTTTTCACCATTATTTGAAATTGGATGCCCTGGCAAAAATGGAACCAAGTGGCCAGCGACACAAATAGGCCCCATCCCGGGACCACCACCACCGTGTGGGATAGCAAATGTTTTGTGGAGGTTAATATGGCAGACATCAGCCCCGAAGTCACCAATACGAGCCAATCCAACCATAGCATTCATATTGGCGCCATCTAAATATACTTGTCCACCATTTTCATGAACAATATTACAAATATCTCCGATGGCTTCTTCGAATACACCATGGGTAGAAGGATAAGTGACCATAATGGCTGAAAGCGTTTCTTTGTGGTGTGTTGCTTTTGATTTTAAATCTTCAATGTCAATATTACCATTATCATCACATCGGACAACGACGACTTTCATGCCACACATGACAGCACTGGCTGGGTTTGTTCCATGGGCCGAGGCAGGAATTAAACAAATGTTTCGATGGCTATCTCCATTGTCGATATGGAAAGCACGGATAACCAGAAGTCCCGCATATTCTCCTTGGGCGCCGGAATTGGGTTGGAGAGAGCATCCTTGCAACCCAGTCATATCCATGAGCCACTCCGAAAGCGTATTGGCTAATTCTTCATAGCCTTCTGATTGATTTTCCGGTGCAAAAGGGTGAAGGAAAGCAAACTCAGGCCAGGTAATGGGCATCATTTCTGCTGCTGCGTTGAGCTTCATTGTACATGAACCCAACGAAATCATGCTGGTATTCAGGGTTAAATCTTTGGTTTCGAGTCGATGGAGATATCGCATCATTTCAGTTTCGGAATGAAACGCATTAAAAATAGAATGGGTGAGGTAGCCTGTTGTCCGTATAAGTTGTAAATCAAATTCATTGGTTTTACTCGTTTTATCAACGTCGAACACACCAAGGATATCAGATAGGTCATCGGGAGATACAGTTTCATCCAGAGATATTCCAATATCGCCATTTTCATAATAACGGAAATTCATATTGGCTGTTTCTGCCCGATTTTTCAATTTTTCCATAGAAATCTTATTTAATCGAATTCTAATTGTATCAAAAAATTGATTGTATATAATGGAATGGCCACCCTTTGATAAGGCAATAGCTAAATCCTTTGTTTTTTTATGTATTCGTTCCGCAATGGCGCGAATACCTTCAGGTCCATGATAAACTGCATACATACCCGCCATGACTGCCAATAAAACCTGAGATGTGCAAATATTAGATGTAGCACGATCTCGGCGGATATGTTGTTCACGAGTTTGGAGTGCCATGCGATAGGCTGGATTCCCATGGCGATCTACTGAAACACCGATGATTCGTCCCGGAATTTTACGTTTATAATTTTCTTTTGCTGCTATGAAAGCAGCATGAGGTCCTCCAAATCCCATGGGGACACCAAACCGTTGGGAACTACCAATTGCCACATCAGCACCGATTTCATTTGGGGAGGGGAGAAGGGCCAAGCTTAATAAATCTATGGCAACAACAATGGAGACATCCTGTTTGTGTGCCTCATTACATAAATCTGAGTAGTCAATAACGTTCCCGTCGGTAGCGGGGTATTGGACTAAAGCACCAAAAATATCATCACTAAATTCAAATGTTTCAGGAGATTGAACCAATAATTCAATCCCAATTGGATTTGCGCGGGTTTTTAACACATCAATGGTTTGGGGATGGCAATCTTCGGCCACGAGAAATCGCTTCTTTTCTCGGGCTGAATGAAAAAGCATAATCATGGCTTCTGCCGCAGCAGTGGCCTCATCTAAGAGGGATGCATTGGCGATATCCAAACCTGTCATTTCTGTTACCATTGTTTGAAAATTCAGTAAAGCTTCCAGACGGCCTTGAGATATTTCAGCCTGATAAGGAGTATAAGCTGTATACCATCCGGGGTTTTCTAAAATATTACGCTGGATAACTGGGGGTGTAATCGTGCCATAATATCCCATGCCGATATATGATCGGGCAACTCTGTTTTTTGATGCCACACCTTTGATTTTTTTCAAGAGTGAAAACTCATCTGATCCCGGCCCAACGTTGAGTGATGATTTAGTTCGGATGCTCCGGGGAATTGTCTTATCAATTAATTCCTCTATTGATGAAAACCCCAACTTGGCAAGCATCTCCTCCTGCTCAATTGATGTTGGCCCAATATGCCGACGTGAAAAATCTTGGGTAATATCTTTTAACAATGAATTATCTTTATGATTCTATTAAATATATTGGATTAAAATATGCCAATAAATTAAGGATGACCCATTGGTTTCCCCATTAATAATTTAAGAATCGAACTATAGTCGAGAACTATCTGAAGTAGGGATTCGGGATTTTACCAATATGAAAACAGTTTATATTCAGTAAATTTTAAACGTAATCGATTATTTATTTAGTTTGCTCAAATAATATTTATCATAAGCGGCGAGCAAACTGTCCTGTCCGGAATAAGGCGTAGGGGCATATTTTTTAATTGGATACCCATTCCTTCAAGCCTTTAAAAGAAAGTTATGTAAAATATTGTATCGTGATTATGTTTGGAGTTCATCTTTTTAAAATGATAGAATCAACACATAGGAATCGGCATGCAAATGACATTATATAAAAAGGGTTTAAAATGGATAATGTACAATCTGTTAATTAAGAGATAACCTACCCATGGATAAAATAAATTAAAGAAATAATGAGACGATGAATTATCTTGAAAAGTTACATGATGCTGTTTTGAATGGCAATCCTACGATAGCCGTGGAAATTACGGAAAAAGCGCTTAGGGAAAAAATTGACCCACATATATTGATCAATGAATATATGATTCGGGCCATGGATGAAGTGGGAGTACGGTTCGAGCGTTTTGAATATTTTATTCCACAGCTACTTATGTCAGCGAAAGCCATGAAAAGCGCTATGGCTTTGATACGTCCGCTTCTTATAAGTGAAGGTGAGGAAGACAATTCTATATGCGCCATAACCGGAACGGTAAAAGGCGATGTCCATGATATTGGAAAAAATTTATTGGGGGCACTTTTAGAGGGCGGCGGGTTTCGAGTGGTAGACTTAGGTACCAATGTTTCCCCTGAACAATTTATTGAAGCAGTTGAAACACACAAAGCAAAACTGGTGTGTATGTCTGCATTATTAACCACGACCATGCCAGGAATGAAAACAACAATTGATGCATTTAAGGATGCAGGCATAAGAGATGAAGTGATTATGCTGGTTGGTGGCGCACCTGTTACGCATCATTTTGCAAAAGATATTGGCGCCGATGGATATAAGGATAATGCAAGTGCAGGCGTCGTATTGGCAAAAAAATTACTCGGTGTTGGGCAAAAATGAACTTCAAATTAATTAGTTGTGAAGTGTTCAAACATGAATTGCTTCATTGTATCAATAAATCCAATAATAATATTGATACTGAATTTATTGCCAAAGGTATCCACGATTTAAATAGTAAGGGTATGCAGAATCGAATTGTTAAATCCATTCAAAAAGCAGATCAAAAAAGGTTTGATGCAATTCTGTTGGGATATGGTCTTTGCAATACATGGATATATGGGTTGGTCGCCCACAAAACGCCACTTATTGTTCCCCGAATCCACGACTGTATTGGCGTTCTTTTTGGAAGCAAACAAAAGTATTTGGATTATTATTTTGAAAACCCCGGGACCTATTATCAATCGGTGGGGTGGATGGAAAATACAGAAAACAAACCAATCATTAAAAAAAGATCATTGCAAAGACTGTATGGAATGGATATGCCCCAGGATGAACTTAAAGCGCAATTTGGTGAAGAAAATTTAGATTACCTGAATAATGCAATGGATCAGATAAAGCATTATTCAAATATGGCATTTATTGATACGGGGTTGGATTCCCAACATAATTATCAAAAGAAGGCGATGGCGAAAGCAGAAATAAAGAATTGGAGTTTTGATGTTTTAAAAGGGAGTAAAAAACTCCTTCAACAACTTATTAATGGAGATTGGCCTGAATCAGAGTTTCTTGTTGTGAAGCCGGGGAGCAAGGTAGAACAATCTGTTGGTGAAGATTTAATGACCGCTGTCCCATTAATATTTTAACAATTATTTTTGATGGCTAAAAAAGTCAGTATCACCTTATTGCCTTTAAATCAAAGTTTCGAGGTTGCAAAAGATTCTCAACTCCACGATATACTTTTTAGTTATGGTGTAGAATTCCCCTGTGGTGGTCATGCCAGATGCAGAGGATGCCGCATTCGGATAAAAGAAGGCCATTTACCCATTACAGATTCCCAGAAAAATATCCTGGATGATAAGGAATTGAATGAAGGATGGCGTCTTGCATGCGAAGGAAGAGTTCAAGATGATCTAATAATTGAATTGGATCAATGGAAATCCGATGTATTGTCGGATGATTCAGATTTTCAATTTTCACCTATGCATGGGTTTGGGGTCGCCATCGATTTGGGTACCACAACTTTGGCTGCCCAATTGGTAAATAGGGAAACAGGTGAAGTGTTGGCTATAGAAACCGCCATTAATCCTCAGGCCAAGTATGGTAGTGATATAATGACGAGGATTGATGCAGCATCCAGATTAGTAAAACAGAATGAAATGCAGTTGCTCATTCGATCGAAAATAAATGATATGATTATTGATTTATTTCACAGTTCGAATGAAAATATTTCAAGATTGAAACGCATCATTATCGTTGGGAATGCAGTAATGCATAATATTTTTTGCGGGATAGATGTGGAACCCATGGGGTATCATCCGTTTGAGCCAGTTTCAAATGATCTGGAATTATATACACCTTCAGAATTGAGGTGGGATTTGAATGAAGATGTAACTATAGAGTTTCTCCCGGGTGTAGGCAGCTTTATTGGGAGTGATATCTTAATTGGTGTGTGGGCAAAAAAGATAATAGAAAGTGATGGCATTAAGGTATTGGTGGATTTGGGCACTAATGGCGAAATCATGGTTGGGAATAAAGATAAATTTTTGGCTGCATCTACAGCTGCGGGTCCAGCTTTTGAAGGTGCGGGGATATCTATGGGTATGCGTGCGGCAACAGGTGCTATCTCCACCGTTATGACGAGGAATGGTGAAATAATTCCAAAAGTATTGGGGTCTGAAAAAGCAAGGGGGATATGCGGTAGCGGACTTGTGGATGCGATTTCTGCTTACTTGGATGACGGATCTATCAAGGCGGACGGTAGATTTTTAAATGGAGAATCTATTATGGTTATGGATCCGGTGGTGATTACCCAAAAGGATATACGAGAGCTCCAGTTGGCCAAAGGAGCTATTGCTACAGGGATTCGATTATTATTAAAAGAGTTTAATGCGGAAGAAAAAGATGTATCGGAAGTGTATTTATCCGGAGCATTTGGGAATTATATCAGTAAGCGTAGTGCCAGAAGGATTGGTCTTTTAAACTTTCCGCAGAAAAAAATAACAACGGCAGGTAACACAGCCTTACTTGGGGCAAAAATGGCTTTATTTAACAAAAGCAAAATAAATAATTTTTATGAAATTAGAGAAAAAACAACACACCTTGATTTAAGTATGCATCCAGATTTTACAGATATTTTTGCAGAATTGGTGAACTTCCCTATAAAAAGGGAAATGGTTTAGTGTTCTTTTAAAGTTTCGGATAATAGTTTTATATATGCAGGTGTTGAACCGCAACACCCACCCAATATTTTAATCCCCATTTTATATATTTCAACCATTCCATCTACAAACTGTTCTGCCGTTTGACCATAATGAACAGTATTTCCTTCAAGAACCGGTTGACCTGCGTTGGGTTTAATGGATAAGGGTAAATCAGTAAGCGTTAAGGCTTCTTCAGCTAATTCAATTAGCTCAAAACTATCTAAATTACAATTGGTGCCTATAATATCAGCACCGGCATCTGTCAGTTTATTCACGCATTCTGACAATGGGTTACCCATGACAGTAAAATATCCATTATCTGTTTTTGCATAAGTCATATTTGCAATGATGGATTTATTACTGACTTGTCGGATTGCTTTTACTGCAAGAACCGCTTCTTGAAGATCAATCATTGTTTCCACACTAAATAGGTCTACACCGCTGTCTTCCAATATTTCCGCTTGGCGATTGAATGCATTTTTCAATTCATCGGGCTTGGCAGGCCCCAAGGGTTCAATCAATAAACCGGATGGGCCAATATCTCCAGATACCAAAGAATCTCCACCATAATTCCGGCAAATTTCAACGGCTTTTTGATTCACCAAATCATGATGTTCTGCAATTCCGCATTCCTTCAGCCGATAATGAGAGGCACCAAAAGTATTCGTTTGTAAAATATCACTCCCGGCTTCATGATATAATTGATGTGCTTTACCAATGCGTTCCGGGTATTTCATAGACCATTCTTCCGGTGGTTGTCCGGAATGGAGCCCCATATCCATGAGCAAGGACCCCATGGCGCCGTCCAATAAAACAGGCCCTACTTTCAATCGATCTTTAAGTGATTTTGGTGGCATGCAAAAGTTATAATATAGTAGGAAGTGTTTCAGAACCCGCAATACCATTATTTATTATGGTACGAAGTTCTTTATCTATATGATCACCAATAGGGGATTCATTGTATTGGTCTAATAAATTTTGGATTGTTTCCCTCGCCCTGTCTTGCAATGTTTTGCTCCCAAATTGTTTCCATTGATCCCAACTGGTTCGGTCTATCATAGGTCCCGGTAGATACAATTCTTTTGGCCAATATTCTAACGTGTGATCCATGGTGCATATTTGCTGTTCGACCAGAACTTCATCAATGAAAGGTTTTATGGGAAGATCATCCTTGATTTTAATATCGCGCATAAAATGATGTGCATGCCCGCAGATTTCATCATCAAATACTAATTTTTCCAAACTGAAGCAGTTGACAAAATCCAACATCCCTGGTCCAGCCACTTGATTCATCCGACTCATGGCTGCGATATAGGCGCCGCTGGCGGTTTCTGATCCTGCTTGGGGATCATTAAATTTCCCATCCCCTAACCCCATATAGCCTTGTGAAGGAATTTTTAAGTGGCGTGCAATTTGAGCATAGCCACTATAGAGTTGTAATGCCTCTACACCGGACATGGGTGCACTCATGAGTTGCATATGAAAAGCGCCTGGGGCACCACCAAATATTACTGGGGCACCGGATTTTATCAGTTGTGTAAAAACAATTCCGCTTAATACTTCAGCCGTTTGCATGACCAATGCACCAACTGTAGTTACAGGTACAGCCAAACCAATCATGAGCACAGGAACCACTTCTACAACAATACCGTTTTCAACACAGTCAATCAAATTATGGCTGGAATCTAAACCCCACCGTAAGGGGCTGTTGGGGCAGCAGGTAAATACAGCCATTGGTTTTTCGATTAAATCATTTTTATCTTTGCGGAAACAGGTCATCATTTCAGCCATTCTATTCACACCATGGTGAGTAAATGCGCCGGTGACAACTGGTTTGCCACTATGTGCCAACATGAGGTAAAGCCGCCAGGCATCGGCAATATCTTGAGGAATATCATCTGTACTAAATGCAGAAGCAGGATAAGAAATATGTTTAAGCTGGTCAGCAACTTTAATGTATTCGATAAAATCAGGTGTTTGGGCCGTGCGTCGTTCACCCGTTTTCCAATCTAAAATATTTAACGCCGATGAACCTGGCACAAAATGGGTAGAGTCACCGCCAATAGTTGAAAAATGTTCACCACTACGATCATATAAATCAATAATCGATGGAAGAGATTTGATACTTTCCTCAACAACACGTTTTGGGAATGTAATGCGGTTAGAATTTTTGTCAACATTTAAACCAGCTGATTCCATCCGTTCCATAAGTGCATCACATTGGACTTCCACCCCTGTGTCCTGAAGCAGTGATAAAGCTTCATTTATAATATTTTCAACAAGATTGTCTTCGAGTACTTTTAGTTCAAGCATTTTTCTCCTTCTAAATATAAACCAATCACTTCAAAATTTCTCTCGCCGCATTAAATCCATTTGTGCCATGTAATCCACCACCAGGATGAGTTCCAGAACCACAAAGATATAGATTCTCAATGGGCGATTTATATTGAGCTGCACTCATGGTTGGTCGCATGAAGAAGAACTGGTCCAACGTCATTTCACCGTGATTCAGGTTGCCTTCCGTTAGCCCAAATTTATCTTCTAAATCTTTAGGTGAAAGAACTGATGTCACTTCAATTAATGATGAGAAATCAGGAATGTAATTATCTAAAACGCGAACCACATTGTTTTTTATTTGTTCATTCAGTTCAAATGACCATACTTGATCTCTCAAATGATAAGGTGCGTATTGAACGGTAGCAGAAAGAACATGTTTTCCATCTGGCGCAAATTCAGGGTTTATTACCGAAGGAATGGAGAATTCCACATAAGGATCTTCAGCGAGCCGTCCATATTTAACCGAATCAGACGTTCGTTCTAAATATTCAATAGAAGGGCTGGCAGAAAAAACAGTACCCATTTGATCTTCAGTAACACCCTTGATTTCCGGAAGTGCATTTAATGCAAAATGAATTCGGGCTGTGCTGCCCCGGTATTTGATATTTCGCAGTTGGGTTGCAAAAGTTGGATTCAGTTTTGATGGCCCCACCAAATTAATAAAGGTATTCTGTGGGTCTAATCCTGATACGACTTGATTGGCTTGAATTGTTTCGCCACTTTCCAAGGTTACACCGCTACAAACATCACCTTCCACATTGATGTCACTGACGCTTACATTTGTTCGGATTTCAACATTGACGGATTCGGCAGATAATTTTAAAGCATTCGCAAATTGTCCCGTTCCCCCCTTGATAAATTTGGTGTTGTGAAATACGCCGTCGCTTTGGACGTGCTGATGCAGTAAGTTGTATCCTGTACCCGCAGAAAATGGGCCAAATGAAAGATGATGTATACCTGCCGTAGACACAGCGGAGCGAAGTAATGTATTTTCGAACCACTCATCCATAAGTTCTGGCATCATCATGGGGGCCACCCGCATAAAATCAGTTAATCCTCTCGTCCCGTGTCTCCAAATGGGGGATAACATAGCGCGC
>JABGZQ010000092.1 GCA_018674655.1 Fidelibacterota bacterium
TAACCCTTTGGCGTATGCATTCCGAATTCCGGAAACCGTCTGGGCTTTTAAGAATGATTCGAATGTCATATAAGACATAAAATCCGCCCCTTTAAGCACGATATATACTTTGGTGAAATTTGACTGCTGTGTACTCCATTTCATGACCAATTGGGAAATGATATTTTTCCCCAATACTTCTGCGGCTTGATTTGTGGCATTTACACCGGCTGTAGATGGAGATATGTGGGGTTTCTTTCCCCGCGCCTGAGGTACAACTGCTAAGATTTCACCTGTGTCTGCCCGAATAATTTTTGCATTAACATCTGCCTGCCCTGAGGTCATATTATATATTTTCCCTCCGGAAGAAATTTTGGCTGTCCCTATCACAATAATCTCAGCGCCAAGTTGATTGGCGATTTTAGCGGCGGCGGATACGTTCCCCGCCAATGCTTGACTATAACCCTCGCCACCCTTCAAAGCTTGAACCATTTGTCGGTCCACCACATCAAATCCTTTTTCATAAAACATGGCTAACAGTTTGGTTTCAGCAAAATCGGTGGGTGTATTATCTATTAAGTTTTGTTCCCGAACCATAAAAATAATCCTGGGACGGTTCATGGCGTTGAGCAACGTCTGGAGCGCCGCTTCATCCGCCATAACTTGATCAATCATATCGGTCACTTCTGCTTCGATGGTAATTTCCCAATTTCCGTCGGGGCCTTTGCTTTCTTTGGTAACTTTGAATGATTTAACAAACCCCTGGGCTTTTGAGTAAATATTGTCCTCAATAGAGGTGGCTGTTACCGTAGTGGTGGATGTCATATACGCACCGAGGCCTTGTTCAACCGCATCTCGCTTGGCTTGCTCTGTGGCCGCATCCTTGGTGAGGCCATAACCTGTACCCGTAGCCACAAGAACTTGCCCCTGAATCACTGTAAAGATAAACAGACCAAAGACACTCAATGTTTTATATAATATTTTTTTCATATTCATTCGCTCGTTGTTGACGTACAATCACTATGTAAATTATCTATTTCGAGGCCATTATACAATTATATAATAAATTAATAGAAATAATGTGATATATATCATATCTGTCTATTCCGCCTATTTTTATTTATGGTTGATTACAGGTATATTCGAGGCGAATAATCTATTTGAGGAGATCACAATGCTTAGAAAATATCGATCATTAATACCTATTTATTCTCTGTTGCTTCTGGTGGCCTGTGCAACGGCCCCCGAAAGTGATGTAGATACACCTGAATATCATTTTAAAGCGGGAATGCGCGCTATTGATAATAGCGATTATCAACAGGCCATCAAGTCCTTCCAACGATCAGTTGACTTGGATAGAAAGTTTGCGCTGGGGTATGGTGGTCTCGGTCTGGCCCATGCCTATCTAGGGCAAAATGATCAAGCCAAAGATTATGCGTCCAAATGTGCCAGTCGTGGCTCTAAAGACCCAGAGGCTCTTGCGCTTAGTGCACAAGTGTGGATTACCATGCGTGATTCAGAAAAAAAGTGGTTTAAGCGCGCCAGTTCGCATTTGAAAAAAGCACTCAAACGGGATGAGGCGCATGAAGGCGCCATGTATTGGTATGGCGTTGCCCATCTTTATAATTACCAATTTGATGAAGCGGAAGACTATTTTCGTAAAGTGGTAAACAAACGGGGCGATTATGCGGGTAAAGCAGATGCCAAATGGAAATTAGCTCAAAAAATTGTTCGCGCCATGCCCGGCACACCTGCCGGTAAAAAAATGGCGTTAAAAGAAAAAATTAACCGGGCTGACTTGGCTGTCCTCTTTGCTGAAGAATTAAAAATTGGGGTTTTGTTTGATCGGATGCCGGTTCAAAGCACCGGTTTTCAAACACCCGGCCAGGCAACACAAACAGCAAGCATCACAGTGCCAAATGATGCCCGAAACCACTGGGCAGAAACATGGATTAAAGATATGATTCGATACGGCATTATGGATGTAGAACCCGACGGTAATTTTTACCCAGATGATACAATCAATCGTGCCCTTTATGCCATGGCTGTCCAACGGCTACTTGTGGTCGCCACACGAGATGAGAGTATAGAAACACAATATTTTGGGGAAGCGCAAAGCCGATTTAGCGATGTCCCCAGTAGCCATTTTGCGTATAACGCCATGGCTCTTTGTACAGAGCGGGGTATCATGCAAGTTGATATGATGACGCGAAAATTTAATCCAAATGGAGATGTGACTGGTGCCGATGCACTGCTCATTATCCGGGAACTCCAAACTTCCCTAAGAATGACATTCTAAAAAATCGATTATTCCACCTATCAAAAAGGGCCACAATTGTGGCCCTTTTTGTTTTCCCACCCACGTCATCTCTCGTAAATTAAGGCTTATGGGAAAGTTCAAAATAACCAGCTTATTTCTAATTGCGTTCATGTCCATACAATGTGTGGAAACGCTTATCACTGTTCGTGTATTTCCTGATGGGAAATACCATATGAAATTCCGGACTGAAGGTGACAAAGAAGATATCTTTAATCAAGACTTCCCCATCCCTATGTCCAGCCCCTG
This sequence comes from Fidelibacterota bacterium, assembly GCA_018674655.1. GTDB lineage: Bacteria > Fidelibacterota > Marinisomatia > Marinisomatales > TCS55 > TCS55. The sequence continues at coordinate 2,546 of JABGZQ010000092.1, forward strand.
GACAGCAGAAATAATTGAAAAAGGGAAAGAGGACAGTGATGAAACAGTCCATATAATTATTTCAGAAGCTGTTTTATCGGGCAATACGTTATTTCATACAAATATAAATGATCCGGCGCCCCTGCGGCATCCTATCATTGTTCAGGAAAAAAATCGGTTATTTTCTACTGAATATTTCCTTCGGCAAGTTTTTAAGGGTCGCCAAGTGCATCAAAAATATCCCCTTATGGCCATCGAAATGCAGGACACAGGGAATGACTCCACTGGAACAATTGTAGAAACCGAAATTATTATGTATTGCCTGAAAGCTGGGATCGAAGATCTTCAAAAGGCAATGCCGGTATCAGATTTATTGAAAGCGCGAATACTTAACCATTTTCAAGGTGTTTTCTTTAAAGCAGAGGAAGAAGGGAAATTATTTGGCATTATGGATGACAATCAAAATGGAAAAGACGTACCATTCGTATTGCCAAAACAATTGATCGAAACAAACTTTCGGCCCTTTTTATCTGACTTACCACAAAACTTTACTGAAGCATGCATGAATGCCATGAATCCCTATATTGAAGAAGCCAACATAACTGTAAACCTCCACGACGATACATTCAAATTTTCCGGAACTCTTCCCGGTGCCATCACTCACACCAATGCTGATTCTATTTCTAATGATACATTATGGTGGACATTTAATTATGAACATTTTCTGAATGACGATTATGTAATAGAAGCTGCATCCATCGTCTACCATCCCAATAATATTCAAAAAGCCATTATCACGGGTGCATTGATCCTATTGATTGGCTTAATTTTAATATTCAAAAAAAGGCACACTTCATGAAACAGCTAATTACTTTTTTAATTATACTCACATCCTTTATGGTTGCCAAACCGAAATTTTCAGACAAGCAAATTGCAGCCATGACACCCCAATATTTTTCCCGAAACCACAAAGCACCCAAACTGATGGGTTTAAAAATTTATATGGATAATGGTCAGCGAATTTACCATGTTGAAATAAAGGTAGATCGAAATCGCTCTAGCGAAGATTTAAGTTTTGCTGTATCGGCATTAGCAAACATGGGGCAATATGCCAAAAAGCCTTTCAAAAAATATGTAGTCGTTATGCATTCTGATGTACGCGGACAGGCACCGGATGTTTGCGAAGCCAATGCCCGATGTACCACTGATTATATGATTCGAAAACAGATCACTTATGATCACTGGTATAAAAAGTGTGTCAAATTTGAAACAGCTTCTTGATTGGTATCACCGCCTATGATAACTCAAATTGCCCCGCCGGAATTATTCAAAAAAGTTCAATCTAATTTTATTGGCTTAGATACGGTCTATACCCTCGCTGACGGGAAAAAAACAAAACGAATTTATTTAGATTCTACGGCTTCAACGCTCATGATGGGTGCTGCCCATGACATATTGGAGTCATTTTTAGATCATTATGCAAATTCTCATAGTACGCTTCATTTTTCAGCAAAAATATCTACACAAGTCTATGATTGGGCCCATGAACGAATTCTCTCGTTCCTAAAAGCAGATCCGAATACCTATACTTGTTTCTTTACCGGTAGCGGTGCCACGGCAGGTCTGAACCGAATTGCCCGGGTTTTTCGTGACTTTCGCCCAGAAAAAGATGTGGCTTTTGTTTCTCTCATGGAACATCATTCGAATGATCTCCCTCACCGCAAGCACGCCAGTGAGGTTATTCATATTCCTTTAGATAACCATACGGGAAACCAGCCAGGATGTATGAATCTGGAAGCGTTAGAAGAAAAATTGCACGAATACCAAAATCGAATAAATTATGTGGCCGTTACAGGGGTGAGCAATGTTACCGGCATTATAAATCCTGTGCATGAAATTGCGAAACTGGCCCATCAATATGGTGCCCTTATTCTAATTGATGGCGCCCAAATGGCGGCCCATCTCCCTGTACAATTGTCAGGCCATGATGACCCAGATTGTGATATTGATGCGTTCGTTTTTTCGGGCCATAAAACTTATGTCCCTGGATCCCCAGGGGTTGTGGTTTGCCGCCAAGATATTTTGAAAGACATCGAACCAGAAGAAGTGGGCGGTGGTATGGTGGATGATGTATATGTAGATCGCTATATTGTGAAAGATTATTTTCCCGATCGAGAAGAAGCTGGAACACCCAATATCCCCGGTGCCATCGCTCTGGCCACTGCTTTAGAGGTATTAGAAAGAATCGGGATGGATTATATTTTGGAAGACGAAACAATTCTCATTGAGAATGCATTGGAACGAATGAAACACATTCCCGACATTGTAATTTATGGAGAAACCGATTGCAATATTTGCCCGCGGGCCGGATCAATATCTTTTAATATTAAAGGGATACACCATGGCTTGACCGCGGCTATTTTGAATGATTATTTCAATATTGCTGTTCGTAACGAGTGTTTTTGTGCCCATCCATATGTGAAAGAAATGATTTTGGATGATATGCTGGTGGCATCTGAATCCATGACAGATAAAGAATTAGAAAATGATTATAAACTTATCGCTGGAATGGTTCGAGCTTCTTTTGGGTTATACAATACATCAAACGATGTGGATGCGCTCATTGATGCTTTAAAAGAAGTAGTTTCCCGAAAAGATGAACTCACTCAAAATTACCATGTAGATGCAAGCCTAAACTATGTTCATAACACATTCGAGATGGATGCGAAAAACCGTTTTAGCATTCCGGAATTTGTTGATCAGTATATGACAAAATGATTCAATTAATCCTGTGTACTGGTCTAATCTTCTGTTCGACTGATTCCTTAAAAACGCCCATGAAAATTTCAGATCGAATATTTTCCTTCACGCCAAAATTATTCCATCATCCCCAGCGGGTTTTATTTAATTCAAGGACTTTTGATTTGGAAGTATTTTCAGATTTCCCCCGGGATAGTGTCCAATCCATTTCTCTTTTTTATAAAACAGATATGGTCCCGAGATATCAGGAAATTCCATTTGATCCTCATAAAAAAAGATTTTCTTATCGCTATAACCCTCGAAAATATCCAGCAAATACAATCACCTATTTTTTTACAATAAGTCTGACGAATGGGGAACTATATGGAACGCCAGTGGATAGTGTTGGTCAGTTATTGCCCATTACAAAATATCTATGGGACCCAAGGAAATATTATAAACAGCGCGCTTCCTTTAAAAATTAGTTTTGTCTATAACTTACAATCAAATCCAAGCCCTTCGGGATCAGCTTAATGATCATAACTACCGCTATTATGTATTGGACGATCCTCTCATTTCTGATAGTGAATATGATCAGCTTTTCAGAGAATTGCAAAAGCTTGAGGCTGATAATCCTAATTTAATTACAGAAGATTCTCCCACACACCGTGTGGGAGCAGAACCATTATCTTCTTTTGGTTCCTGGACACATCGCATGCCCATGCTGTCTCTGGCAAACGCCATGAATGAGGATGAATTGGCTGCCTTTGACGCCCGGGTCAAAAAAGGCCTGGATACAGAAAAAGATCTTGAATATATGGCGGAACCAAAATTGGATGGGCTTGCCGTTGAACTGGTGTATGAAAATGGATTTTTCGTAAATGGATCCACTCGTGGAGACGGAATTACGGGTGAGGATATTACCCAAAACTTAAAAACAATCTTGGCGATTCCCCTGTCTTTACGAAAGAACGGGCAAAAACACCCACCTTTGTTAGAAGTACGAGGAGAAGTCTTTATTCCCAAGGATGGATTCAAGAAGCTAAATCGAAATCAAGAAAAAGAGGAGCTCTCCCCTTTTGCCAATCCAAGAAATGCTGCTGCGGGTAGTCTTCGTCAACTCGATTCAAAAATTACAGCAACAAGACCTTTATCTATTTATTGTTATGAAGCAGGCATGATTGAAGGTGTTTCTTTTGATACACACGAGGATTTTTTGTCCACATTAAAAGAATGGGGATTCCCGGTAAACCCAGAAATACAAAAAGTAACCAATGCTGAGACGATGGTTGCCTTTCATCGTAACCTGGAAGCCAAACGAGATTCATTACCCTATGAAATTGACGGCACCGTATTTAAAGTAAATGCAATCAATCAACGAAACGCATTGGGTATCCGCAGCCGATCCCCGCGATGGGCTATTGCAGGTAAATTTAAAGCACAGCAGGCCACCACCAAGGTTCAGGATATTATTCCATCTCTAGGTCGGACAGGAGCCGTAACCCCGGTTGCCCGACTTGATCCCACCAATGTAGGTGGGGTTGTAGTGACCAATGCAACCTTACACAATCAAGATGAAATTGAGCGAAAAGATGTCCGTATTGGTGATACAGTGTTAATCCAACGGGCGGGGGATGTAATACCAGAGGTGGTAAAAGTCATCCTTGCCAAACGCCCTCCTGACACACAAAAGTATCAACTTCCGAAAGAATGTCCTGCCTGTGGGCATGAGGTATTCCGACCAGAAGGAGAAGTGGTAGCCCGATGTCAAAACCTCTCCTGCCCTGCCCAGGTAAAAGGCCGCATAGAACATTTTGTATCCAAAACAGCTTTAGATATTGATGGGTTTGGTGAAAAGCTCGTAGATCAACTGGTGGATAAAAAATTGATTCTGACTGTGGATAATATTTTTAAACTCAATTTTGATGATTTGGTTAACCTGGATCGTATGGCAGAAAAATCTGCACTTAATATTTTAACAGCTATTCAAGATTCGAAACAAACCACTTTTGCACGATTTGTCTATGCGCTTGGCATTCGAAATGTGGGAGCACATTTATCTAAGGTCCTTGAAAAAGCTTTTGTGGGGGACATAGAAAAATTTATGAATGCTGCTGCTGAAAAACTGGAAACCATTGATGAGGTAGGTCCTATTGTGGCAGAAACTATTACGACATTTTTATCTAACTGCACCAATACGGATGTAATAGAGTCTTGTTTGTCCTTAGGCCTTCGATTAAAAAAAGTTGAAGTACCCAAAAGTCTGCTGCTTCAAGGAAAAACATTTGTTTTTACAGGTGCCTTAACCCAATTCAGCCGGAATGAAGCAAAAGAAATGACTGAAGCACATGGGGGAAAAGTCAGCGGATCTGTTAGCAAAAATACTGATTTTGTTGTGGCCGGGCCCGGGGCTGGATCCAAATTAAAAAAAGCAACTGAATTGGATATCCCTATTATATCTGAAACAGAATTCCTTGATATGCTAAAATGAAAATCCTTAGCATATTTCTTTTATATA
>JABGZQ010000110.1 GCA_018674655.1 Fidelibacterota bacterium
GGGAGGAAAATTTGGTTGGGAACTACCGAAGGGCTAATCTCGTATCGCTACAGATGAAACAAATAAATAAATATATCATAATAATTGCTCTGATAATTGGGCACGCATTGGTTGCTCAAATGCGACCAAATAGTTATCGAAGCAAAGAAACAATACGTCAGTATGGCTTTTCTGTATATAGTGTGGCGGACACGGGTTCAGATTCAATACGCGTTTTGGCATTTCTTTCTGTTCCAAACCATGTTTTGCAATTTCTCAAAAATCAGGATGGTTTTGAAGCGGAATATGAAGCCACCATATCATTAAAAAGAATTAAAGGAAACTTAGTTGGCCGTCGTAATTGGTCCAATAAATTGAAAACAGTAGATTACCTTGAATCCACCTCAAAAGAAATATTTTCGATTCATCAAGTTGAGTTCAAAGTGAGTGCTGGCGATTATATTATTTCTGCGGAAGTGTTGGATGGCGATTCAAAAGATAGTGGTGTCAGGCAACTCGACCTGAAATATTCTGACCATATAGGTGATGTCGCTTTATATACGCCATTTTTTATAGATTATCTATCCGGTGATTGGGGATTGGATGATAATGAAATTCCCATGTTTCAAAATATTATGGGCACCAAGGTTGCCCGAGCATCTGTTTTTATATCAGGGAAGATAAAACCGGGCCCATATTCCATTGATATCACTGTGTTTAGCGGCAGGAAAAAAGAACTATGGACGAAATCGTTTCAGGCCAATTCGGACAAAGCGTATTTTGAACAAAGGATTATCATTCCAGACAATATCGCGAAACAAGGCTTGCGGAAAAAAGTGGATATTGTTTTGACCCAAGGAGAAGTAAAAAAGAAGGAATCTGTAATTTTATCATTGAGTAGAGTTGGGATCTCAGCATCCGTAAGTAATATTGATCAAGCGATTCAAAACATGCGCTATATCCTACATGATGACGAATGGAAGAAATTGAGTAAATCCAAAGATACAGATAAGGAAACACTTTTTCTTGAATATTGGGAGAGTAGAGATCCAACACCAGAAACGTCAGAGAATGAAGTGATGGATGAATATTTTTCTCGCATCAGTTATTCTAACAATAATTTTAAATCATATTTACCTGGTTGGAAAACAGATATGGGAATGATATATATTTTATTCGGACCGCCAGATGATTTGGAAATATATAATGATCCAATTAGTCGAATATATTCACAGCGGTGGCATTATTATCGCATTAATAAATATTACGATTTTATTGATGAAAATGGATTTGGTGATTATCGACTCTCAACACCGTTTTTTCGTGGACGAAGCTGGTGAAAATTCTTCTCATTCCCGGCGATGGCGTCGGAAATGAATTGGTGGCTGAAGTTCATAAGTTAATCGCGACCATTGATTCTGTTTTCGGACTAAAAATAAATACCCAATCGTTAGATATCAGTGAATTCCATTTTCGCGAAACAAATATTCTCATTCCAAAAGGGTTGCAGAAAATGGCTGAGGAAGCAAATTCCATTTGGTTAGGACCTATCACAAACCAATCAAAATTAAATGGGTATAATCAAAAAAATATAGTCCAACAAATATGTTCTGAACAGGAATTAGAATTTTTTTATCGGAATTATAAACCCATACCATCACTTCAAAAAATTCAAACGGATAACCCCATCGATGTATTGCTGATCGAAAGTAATTTTTATTCCCACACCGTTCCCAGCGAGTTACCCGCTACTTTTGTGAGTGATCAAAAATTAAATATGATGACGACGTATTTTTCTCAATCTCATATGGAATCTATTTTTGCAGAAGCGCAGAAAATAATTGAATCTGGGCAACGCAATAAGCTACTTATCGTTTTACCAGATGAATTAAAACAGAAGGATAGCCCTTGGATTGAACCGGCCAATCAATTGGCTGAGCGAGGCATTCATATACAATGGTCGGCTGTTGATCAGTTTTTCTATAATATTTTACGAAAACCTGATCAGCTTGATTTGGTAGTCACTGTTTCACCTTATGGAAGAATATTCTCAAAAATGATTTCTTCTTTGGAAGGCGGTCTAGGTGCTGGGTTTGAAACCCACCGTTCAAAAAACAATCAGATTATGTTTCAAATCATGCATCCTGCAAGTAGTCGTTTCGTCGGTAAAGATGCTGCTGATCCTATTGGGGCTATTTTATCAATAGCCGCTTTCTTGGAATCGCAAAATAAACCATTAATTAGCGCCGCAATTCGTAATGTGATAGAGGATGCTATCAGTGCAGCTTGGGTCACAAGAGATCTTGGCGGTAGTATGGGAACCATAGAAATCGGTGATTTTATCTGCTCTAAACTATCAGGTAAATCGACGATAGCCTGATCTCAGTTAGTTTTATTCTAATCGCAAATCGTAAATTTTATCAACCTTTTTGAAAGAATCGTACATGATTGATCGCTTTTCGTATAGTAGCCTCGAAACATATAAAAAATGTCCGGCGCAATTTAAATTTAGATATATTGATAAAATATATAAACAGGATGAAGGGATAGAAGCGTTCATGGGGAAACGGGTTCATGAAGCTTTAGAATATTTATATGGAGAAGTGATGGCGCATCGTCTGCCATTTTTAGATGGCGTTATGGAAAAATATCATGAAGTATGGGAGAAAAATTGGCATGATAGGATATCCATTGTCCGAAAAGAAAATAAACCAAAATATTATTATGAACTGGGAGAGCGGTGTATCGCTGCCTATTATCGTACCCATTCGCCCTTTGATCAACCCGCTATAGGTACAGAAGTAGAATTTATATTTTCTATCGATAATTCAGGAAATTATATGATGAAGGGAATTTTGGATCGATTAGATCACGATGGAAATGGTAACTATGAAATCCATGATTATAAAAGTGGCAAGCGCATGTTGTCGCAAAATGCTGCGGATAAGGATGGTCAATTGGCGTTGTACCAAATTGCCCTACAAAATTTGTATGAAAATGTTAATTCAATAAAACTTGTTTGGCATTATCTTCAGCATAATCAAAAAATATATTCACAAAGAAGTGAACAGCAGTTAAATGAATTAAAAAATAATACAATAAACCTAATTGATAAAATTCGAACACATATTAAAAATGATTCCGCATTTTATCCCAAAACAACAATTCTTTGTAATTGGTGTTACTATTGGGAAGAATGTTCAGCTAAAGAAGGGACGAATCCCTACATATAGGATAATATGAGACTAAATCAAAATGAAATGAAAGCATTAAAAAACTTGCTTTCTGACCCAAAGAATAGAATAGATGAATCTATGGATAATCTATACAATAAATTGATATCGAATAGTGAAGTGTGTCTGTATGTTGATGGTGCAGCGGATTTACATTCGAGAACTGCCGGTATTGGTGGTGTCATTATGAGAGATGGAGAAGAAGTATATTCATTCTCAGAATACCTTCATGATTCTACCAACAATGAAGCCGAATATCTTGCGCTCATTACAGGATTAAAATACCTGATACAGCTAAAGTTATTAAATGCGAAAATCTTCTCAGATAGTGAGCTTGTCGTCAAACAGGTTACAGGAGAGTACCAGGTTAAACATCCACGTATGCAAGAATTATTTACAGAAGCTATGGACCAATTTCATCGCATGGACTCATGGACATTCTCCCATATTTTGCGAGATAAAAATGATGTAGCTGATCGGCTAGCCAAAGCAGGTCGGATGAAAGGGAAAAAATAATTGCAATTCTCGTTTTATTTGGTGAAATGATGGGTGGTTCTGAATTAGATTTGTGGTCATTAATCCGAGCATATAATATTAAAAGATAATTAAAATGGGATTCTTTACGTCTATAATAAAACCCCTCAATTGGATTTCCGGTGATATAGCAATCGACTTGGGAACGGCCAATACACTCGTTTATATAAAGGGTAAGGGTGTGATGGTTAACGAGCCATCAATTGTTGCTAGATCTGTCCACGATGGTAAAATAATCGCCGTTGGATATGAAGCAAAAGCAATGGTGGGTCGTACGCATAGAGAAATTGAAACCATTCGTCCATTAAGAGATGGTGTGATTGCAGATTTTAATATGACTGATGGGCTCATTCAGGGATTTATCCAAAAAATTAATATGAATCGTTTGGCTCGTCCACGAATGGTGATTTGCGTGCCTTCTGGTGTCACAGAAGTCGAAAGAAGGGCTGTAAGAGATTCAGGTGAACGTGCGAATGCTCGTGAAGTGTTTTTAATTGAAGAACCCGTTGCAGCTGCAATTGGTATGGGATTAGATATCTCAAAACCTATTGGTAACATTATTGTAGATATAGGTGGTGGCACAACCGAAATCGCCGTCATTGCCTTGAATGGTGTTGTCACAAAGGAAGCAATTCGTGTTGCTGGTGATGAAATGGATGAAGCAATTATACAGTGGTTTCGAAATGAACATAAATTAGACATTGGTTCTTCATCTGCAGAATCTATAAAAAAATCGGTTGGATCTGCGATGAGAATTAAAAGTGAAATGATTGCTGTGAAAGGTCGTGACCTTGTTTCTGGGATACCCAAAACAATCGAAGTATCTTCGGATGAAATTCGTCAATCCCTTAAGGATCCTATTAATGCAATTGTTGAGGCAGTTAAGCGGGCATTGGAATTAACACCCCCAGAACTTTCTGCTGATATTCTGGATCGAGGAATCATTATGACTGGGGGCGGAAGCATGCTCAAGGGAATTGATCAGTTGATTCGAGAACGCACAAATGTACCTGTTAATATAGATGAAGAACCTCTTTTATCTGTTGTAAAGGGTACAGGGAAAGTTCTAGAAAATGTCAAAAAATATGAGTCGGTTCTGATTTAACAGTTGAATGCTAAATTTATACTTAGCCCTTTTAAAATATAAAGACCATTTGATTTTTCTGATAGCGCTCACGCTATCTCTCACATTGTTGATGAAAAATGATTCCCCGGATGTACTGATTATTCGAGGAAAATTTAGTGATTATTTTTCATTTGTTTCTTCTCCATTTGCCTGGGTAAAAAGTATGACCCAACTCCAGGAAGAAACACAACTATTACGTGAAAAAAATATTCAATTGACATTGAAACTGGAATCAATATTAACGGCTCAAAAAGAGAATAATGATTTACGAGATTTATTGGGATTTAAAAGAGAAAGTAAATTACAATTATTAGCGGCTCGAGTGGTTAACATGGGTTCTTCCTCGAATCTATCTTCATTAACCCTTGATATTGGATCTAAGCATGGTGTAAAAGTAGATCAACCTGTTTTAGTTCCAGGTGGTGTGATTGGGAAAACGGTGGTGGTTGGGGAATATTCAACCATTGCGCAATTGATCAATGATGTGAACTATAGACTTTCTGTAAGGATTCTTCCATCCGGAAATGCTGGCATTCTTCAATTTGTTTCAGAAGGATATTGCGAAATTCGCGAATTGCAAAAAAACTCTCTTATTTCGGTAGGGGATAAAGTGGTTACATCTGGGTTTAGTAATATTTATCCTGAGAATTTACCTGTAGGTGAAGTTGTTGAGATCGCAGATGAAAGGGCGAGTTTTCAAACTGTTGCCAAAGTTAGGATTCAACCCAACTTAGGTGCTTTATTAAATGTTTTTATCGTTACTGAGGAATTTGATGAAGTTAATTAACATCATATTGCCTGGTATCGCCATATTTTTCGTTCAATTCTTTTTTGTCGATGTATTATCTCTGAAAATGATTCGTCCTGATTTTTTAGTGATATACATTTTTTACATAAGTTTGATTTATGGTAAAACTTCTGGGATGATAATGGGGTTCACTTTGGGGTTGTTATCTGACTTATCGGGCGTTGGATCATTATTTGGCTTAGCATCATTTTCATTATCAATTACGGCTTATTTGTCGGGGTTTTTACACGGTAAATACGAACGCCTTTTACCCTATATATTTCATATCGCTTGGATCTCAATTATTGCTTTTCATTTTCTTTTAATTGCATATTTTCGATTGCAAACTGTATTTGTCTCTGATCCGCAAATATTCTGGTTACATTGGCTCATGTCTTTTTCTTATACAATGATGTTCTTTTTAATTACACAATTCTTTTATCCAATCCAGGAAGCATCGCGTGCTGAAGTCACCTAACTCTATTCCAAAATCAAAATATTGGTTATTAATTGGTTTTGTATTGTTTGTGCATGGCGTGCTTGCGTATCGGTTTTTCCAAGTTCAAATAGTTTATTTTGATCTATATAGTCAACGGGCCGAAAGTAATCGAATTCGTGCCACGTCTATACCCGCACCTCGTGGATTAATTGTTGATCGTAATGGCGAGATCATCGTTGGTAACTATCCAACATATATATTATATGGTATTGGATCAGAAATCACAAATATGGCGCATAACTATGAAGTAATTAGCAATTCAACAGGTATTGATACTGCAATTCTAAAAATGAATTATAAAAATTATTATCGAAATCGATTTATTCCAACTCGGATTGCAAAAGACCTAACTATTAATCAATTAAGCCGGATAGAAGAGAACAAAAATAAATTAAGCGGCATTATATATAAGCAATTCCCTGAGAGGATATATAACAATAAAATCAATGCATCCCATGTGCTTGGGTATGTCAAAGAAATTGATCAAAAGGCAATGCAACGCATGGGCGCCACTGTCAATTACGAATATGGAGACTTAGTTGGATGGTCAGGTATTGAAAATAGTTACGAATCGACCCTCCGAGGTGAAAAGGGTGTCTCTTACTATCAAGTGGATGCCTTTGGCAGGGAAGCTGGAAAAATTGAGAGGCAGGAAAATATTTTACCATATCCTGGAAATAATATCTCGACGACTTTGGATGTATCTCTTCAACAGTTACTTGAGAAAGAATTGAATGGCAAGCGCGGCGTGGGAATTGTATCTCGTCCAGAAACAGGTGAAATATTAGCATATGTGAGTGCGCCTGACTATAAACCTGATTTATTTACTGGCCTAATTTCAAATTCTGATTGGCAATCTGTTATTGCCGATACCAATAGACCACTATTAGATCGTGTTGCAAATGGTACCTACCCACCAGGATCCATATTTAAAATGTTGGTGGCAATTGCGCTTTTAGAAAAAAACTTAATAACCACTCAAACTGAAGTGTTCTGCACCGGTTCTTATGAGTTTTATGATCGGGCTTTTGGTTGTTGGAATGAAAATGGTCATGGTAAAGTAAATTTGGAGCAAGCCATCGTTCAATCCTGTGATGTGTATTTTTATCAAACAATCCAGAAGATAAAATTGGATGAGTTGGCTCAGGTTGCGAAACAATTTGGAATTGGTTTGATTACTCATATTGATCTTCCAACAGAAATGAAAGGACTTATGCCAACACGTCAATTCATGAATAAACTACATGGCAGGTGGGGGTGGTCTAAAGGTGCTTTGTTAAACATGGCAATTGGCCAAGGTGAAATATTGGTCACGCCACTACAAATGGTCCGATATATTAATATGTTAGCAACGAAAGGTAAAACGAGGACACTGCACATTGTAAAAGAAAAAGGGGATGAAATTCCTGAACCAATTGTCAGTAACCGATCATGGGAATTGATGCATAAATATATGGGCAAAGTTGTTTCCGCTCCCAAAGGTACTGGGCGACGATCCAATCCCAAAATACCAGGATTGAAAATTTACGGAAAAACAGGTACTGCTGAAAATTCACATGGAGAACCTCATGCATGGTATATCGCCTATGGAGAATTGAACGGTGAAATAATTTCAGTTGTGATCATGGTAGAAAACGGTGGGCATGGCGGAGAAGTGGCTACCCCTTATGCGCGAAAAGTATTTAAACTCTATTTTGGCTCAGATAGAGCAACACTTGCAAAAATTTAATGTTACTTGACTTTAGAACAAAAATAATAGAATCACCGTTAAGTATTCTTTTGAATGTTTTCGGATTGCTATTCCTTGGAATGGTTACGTTATTGAGTATCACATCAACGCAAGGCCAGGCGCCACCGAATGCATTCACAAAACAATTAATATTCTTAATTCCCGCAATTTTGCTAATGATTATTATTCAACTATTCCCAAGACGAATAATCCATAAATACATATTTGTTGCATATGGTATCATTGTCATTGCCGTAACATTACCATTTTTTGGACAAAAGATTGCAGGGACATATCGATGGTTAAATTTGGGACTTCCATTTGGATTGCAGCCCTCAGAAATAGCAAAATGGGTTATTGTTATTACGGTTGCCCGATATTTGTCTGATCATAACCTTTCGATGAAAAATTTTGGTACTAATATTATACCATTTATAATTGCCTTAATTCCAACGATGATAGTTTTAAATCAGCCTGACCTAGGGACGGCCTTTGTTATGATGATGCCTGTCTTTGTTATGTTGTTTTGGGTAGGGTCACGCCCCATACATTTATTTTTAATAATTGCACCGTTATTCAGTATCATTACTGCGTTTAATGTTATTGTCTTTTCTATTTGGGCTGGTATTATGGCCATCGTTATATATTTAGCTCGATTAAAATTATGGCATAGTGTGGGTCTTTATTTTGGAAATTTATTTTTAGGATTAATTTTTCCGATACTTTGGAATTCTCTCCGGAGTTATCAACAAGACCGGGTATTGACCTTTATTAATCCTGAGCTGGATCCACTGGGTGCTGGATATCAAATAATACAAAGTAAGACTGCTTTAGGCTCGGGTGGATTATTAGGTAAAGGATGGGGACAGGGGACCCAAACTCATTTAAAGTTTTTGCCAGTCCAAGAATCTGATTTTATTGTAAGTGTAATTGGCGAAGAATTCGGATTTTTGACTTTACTTATAATGTTGGTACTGTTTTCGTGGTTAATTATAAAGATAATTCGATTGGCTGTGAATTCTGCAGATCGATTTTCTTCTCTCGTTTTGGTTGGAATCGCAACTATTTTCTTAACGCATGTTTTTATGAACTGCGCTATGACGGCGGGTATGATTCCCGTTAAAGGGCTACCTTTACCATTTGTTTCATATGGGGGATCCTTTCTGTTATCATGCTTTATGATGGTTGGTTTTGTATTGAATTTTGGCCGCGAAAAATTAGACTGATAGTTCATGAAAAAGATA
>JABGZQ010000096.1 GCA_018674655.1 Fidelibacterota bacterium
ATCAATAACAACACCGCGAGTTCTTCCACCGACGTTATATGGACCCCGTAAAGTCCATTCTAAATTCGATTGGTTAGATTGTGCGCCTTTCATTCTGATCGGTAAATGATTTGCTTTCGGAATTGATTTTGCATATTTCAGAGAACGAAATTTGATACCATCCGGGATTTCATTGGTGATGGGGCTTTTCAGCCTGAGCCATTCAAATATTAATCGTGAGTTTGGGCCGCCTTCTACACCTTCCTCAACTGGGTGCTCAAAAGGTTTACCTGGATTGCTGGGTAACTTATTGAAATCTCCAACAATAAAAGAAATGATAAAAATCAAAATAAAAAATGTTCCAGTTAATTCATTCTTTTTCACAAACAACACCAATTAATTTTCTTGAAAAAATAGATTCAAATTTAAACTGTATATGCAACTAATTATTTAAAATTCTTAATTCAACTTAAGGCAAATTCTAATTCTGACAAATCTACGTTTCGGCTAAATCGCTGAGCTTCCTTTTCATCAATATAACGTATTAATGTAGGAACAGCAAAAACTAATTGTTGTGCAGCTAATTCCAGCGATTGGGTTGTATCAATATAATGAAATATCCAATCTCTGATTTCTGAAATGAGTTCTAGGTTATTCACGTAACATATCCAAAATATTATTTCGATAAATTTTTCCTGAAGTTGTTACTCTAAACTTTTCAATAAAGTGAATTTCTTTTGGTTTTTCATATTTTTCTAATGAGTCCAAGGAAATATCGAGTCTCTCCCCTTCAATGATCAATATCACCTTTTTCCCCAGAGATTCATCGGGTACGCCAGCAATAAAAAACCGCCGATCTGAAATCACTGCAGTTAACTTGGCTTCTACTACTTCTGGGATGATCTTAATTCCGCCCGAATTGATCACATTATCAACTCGCCCTAACCAACGAAACTTTGCTTCATCCACTAAATCAACCAAGTCGTTAGTCACAATTGGATTTGGATTTAACATGGGTGTATGAATCACCAAACAGCCCCGATCATCCACTTCAAAATGGACACCATCCAATGCCTGAAAGAATTTTGATTTATTAGAACCATTCAATTGTTTGATAGCTACATGTGTTAGTGTTTCCGTCATGCCATAGGTTTCATAAATATCTGTCGGAACGTTTTGAAGCCTTTTAATCAATTTAGGGTCCACTTGCCCACCCCCAACAATAAGTGTTTTTACTTTGTCCAATTGATCGATGGAATTTTCTAACTGTATAGGAACCATGGCAGCAAAATCAATTTGCTCACTTATACCTTCCAATGGATTAGATGATGGCTCCACAATTGTTAGATCTAATCCTAATTCAAGTGCCCGGACTACCATCATTGTTCCGGCAACATATTTCATGGGCATGCAGAGTAAAGTCGAATCTCCTTCCTTGAGTCCAAATGTATTTCCAGTGAGATTAGCGGAATTTCTCATCCATTCTTTTTTTACCTGAATAGATTTCGGTGATCCGGTAGAGCCTGATGTATGAAGCGTCATTTCATCATTAGGTGAATACCAGTCAGAGATAAATTGATTTACGTCATTCCAAATGGAAGAATTATTAGACGATAAAATCCCCTGGTCCACATTGAGTGGGGATGGAATGTTATTCGTAAAAAGTTGTCCTGTTCCCAAACCCTGAAACCCTTTAGGTTGCATTTTGGATGTCCATTGGGCGATGGCATTTAATCCAATATTCGATTCCAACGCCGATGTGACCCACCAACCAATATTTCTTTCTTCTACCAGTTGAATCCATTTTTTTGATTCAAAAAATCCGCCTAACAAGGTTGGCTTTAAAACCAAATATTGGGGGATTACTTTTTCTAACAATTTGATTCTATCCTTTTCATCAATAAGTGGAATCAATTCTTCATCTAACGCAATTGGGACTTGTGATTTTTGACATAACTCTGAAAGCAATTCCCACTGCCCTGGCTTAATCGGTTGCTCGATAGAATGAAGATCAAATTTAGAAAGTTTTTCCAATTTTACCATTACATCATTTTCTGTAAATCCACCATTAGCATCCACGCGGAGTTCTAATTCATTTTGATCAAATCTTGACCGGATAGATTGTAAGATTTCTAATTCTTTATCAAAATCAATGGCACTAATTTTCATTTTGATGCACTTCCATCCTTCGGCTAATTTTTCTTCCACTTGGCTAACCATAAATTCTGTATCACCCATCCAGATTAAGCCATTTATATCAATTGATTTGAAATGGCTAAAATAATGTTGTCCACCGCCATTATTCAGATCTAAATGAGCCATTTCCAATCCAAATCGTATGGATGGAAAATCTGAAAGAAGTGAAAGGTCGGTTAAAAAATGGTTTAGATCTTGGCAGATTTCATCCAGTTTAGATTCTATTTGATCGAAATTGTCTAAACTCAATCCTGGCAATGGTGCGCATTCACCGATGCCGGTTCTCTCTTTATCGGTTAATGTAATGATCCAAATATCTCTGGTTTTCATGACTCCGCGAGACGTGCCTGCAGGCTGTGTAAAATTCAGCGTTCGTTTTGTCCAACCGGCTTTCATAAAATATTAAGACCAACCACAAATATTATGGTAAACATGAATGTCGCAATGGCCTGCTTTTTCAAGTATGGATCAAATGAAGTATGATCTTTGTTCCTTAATATTTCCCGTGCCGGTTTTATGAATATAATAAATCCAAATAGGAAAAACCAAATGGCATTAATAGCCGGGACAGTATATAGAACAATGAACAGTATGCCGATAAAATTCAGCATAAAATGATAGCGTTTTGCCCAAGATATTCCGATTCGCACTACCAATGTATTTTTCCCGGATTTTGCATCCGCTTCGTGGTCACGCATATTATTTATATTGAGAACGGCTGTTGTAAAAAATCCAATAGCCGATGCCGGCAACAATAAATTCAGATCAAATAAATGGGTATGTAAAAAATAAGATCCGACAACACCCAGCCAGCCAAAGAATAGAAAAACAAAAAGATCACCCAAACCGGCATAGCCATAGGGATTTTTCCCCATAGTATATTTCACTGCTGCGCCCATGGCGGCAAGGCCAAGAATTGCGAACAAGCCCCCTCTATGTAAGTCCAAACCTTTAGTGCCTTCATAAATAAGCCATACGCCAAACACCGAACATAATAATGCAATTAACCACATAGCTTTCACCATTTCATCTTTGGTAATTAACCCCGATTGCAGAGTTCTGTCCGGACCAACCCGATTATTATTATCCGTCCCCTTTACAAAGTCACCGTAGTCGTTGGCCAGATTAGAGAGAATTTGGAGAAACAGAGTTGTTACCAAAGCCAATACAAAAACCGTTAAATTAAATTGACCATCCCTGAATGCCAGCCCGCTTCCCATAATGATACAAGAAAAGGCTAATGGTAAGGTTCGTAATCTAAATGCGTTAATCCATTTCATTGCTTTTACAACAGAAACACTGAGTTCATTATTAAAATATTATTTTTTTCTGTGTTCTCTGCGACTTCGCAGTTATCAAGGGAATTTAGGATACTTTGAAAAATCAGGCTTTCGTTTTTCCACAAAGGCATCCCGACCTTCCTTTGCTTCGTCAGATAAATAATAAAGAAGTGTTGAATTACCTGCTAATTCCTGGATTCCTGCTTGCCCGTCCAATTCTGCATTGAATGATGCTTTTAACATTCGGATGGCCATGGGTGATTTCTCTTGGATTTTCTTTGCCCATTCGATGAATGTATCTTCCAACTCATCCAAGGGAACCACTGTATTTACCAATCCCATATCTAACGCTTGCTGTGCATTGTATTGATCACATAAGAACCAAATCTCCCGGGCTTTTTTCTGCCCTACACTTCGGGCCAAATAGGATGCACCAAAACCACCATCAAAGGACCCTACTTTTGGACCGGTTTGACCAAACATGGCATTTTCTGCCGCAATTGTTAAATCACATACCACATGGAGAACATGTCCCCCACCAATGGACCATCCCGCCACCGCTGCAATCACCACTTTTGGGATGGAGCGAATTTGTTTTTGTAAGTCTAATACATTCAACCGCGGAACTTCATCCTTGCCCACATAACCACCATGACCGCGAACACCTTGGTCACCTCCACTACAAAAGGCTTTGCCACCTTCTCCAGTAAAAATGATAACATCAATATTTTCATCATCGCGACAAATGTTCATGGCATCAATCATTTCTTTCACTGTTCGTGGTGTAAAGGCATTGTGTTTTTCCGGACGGTTGATACTGATCTTGGCAATCCCTTCAAAGAAATCAAACTTGATCTCATCATATTCTCTGATCGTTTCCCAATTTTGTTTCCAATTCATATTATTCTCCTTATTCTTGCCACGAAGACTCAAAGACAAAAAAATTTATAATTGTTTTTCTTCATGTCTTGGTGCCTTAGTGGTAATTCTTCTAAATGTTTCTGTGTTTGTTTTCATATCTGTAAATATTTCCAAGATGCCAGATTCCCACCCCGTAATTTCCTCTATTGATGACGCACTTTGATAATTCATGTTGAATTCTTTTGCTGTGATTTTTGCAGTTCGTTGGTGTTGTGTCGTAAATAATTCTGTTAGGTGACCTTGTGATGATGGCCCGGGAATCATATTAAATATGCCTCCGCCGGAATCATTCAAAATAACGATTTGCAGATTCGTTGGAAATTCATGATTTAACCAAAGTCCGTTTCGATCATAGAAAAAGGAAAGATCCCCCACAATTAATGTATGTTTCCGTTTAGGTTCTGCCAATGCATGACCAACCGCAGTGCTCACAACACCTTCAATACCAGATGTGCCCCGATTGCACCAAACATCAATTGTGGAATCATTCAATCCAATAAAATTTGCGATACGAACCGGCATACTATTCCCCAAGTGAAGAACACTGTTTTTCGGTAAATCCTGAATCACTTTCTTGACAGCAGAGAAATAATTGAAATCTGATTCTTCTAATAGGTCGCGCAACTTTTCGTTTACCATTTTTTGCTGATCTAATAATGAAGAAGAATAAGCGCTCTTATCATTTAATATTCTTTTGATTTCTGTGCCTTTTGTGGCTAATCGATTTTTTTGCTTTTTTTCAATCCATTCCAGAAAAAATACATCCGGTGAAATAGCCACTGTTTGGGTAAGTGATTGAAAAGGATTACCCGCCATCCCCAATCCTATATGCCAATGA
>JABGZQ010000077.1 GCA_018674655.1 Fidelibacterota bacterium
GGATTACAAACTGCTGCCAGATTGTACATAGACCCATTTGGGTTGGTGGGAAATTCATCCACGACATTGCCGTCATCATCACAATACCGATAGACGGTTTGATCATTGGCGATCATTTTATTCAGCAATTCTTCGGGAAGGATGAAGCGCCCCTCTCCATGGGCCAACGGAATGTTAATAAATTCATCCATATTCAAATGTCGAGTAAAAGCACAACGATCAGGAGGCACGGACATCTTCAAATTAGCCCATGTATTATAGTAGCCGACACCAACCACATGACCACCTTTCACCCGTTTATTATCTGTGAGCGCAACTCCCACACGGTGGCTATCTAAGCCGGGGACGAGACCACTTTCTACCAAAATTTGTGCCCCGTTACAAATTCCCAAAACAGGTTTTCCTTTATTCGCTTCAACTTTTATTTGATTCATAATAGGATCTAGCGCCGCAATTACACCTGCCCGGGAACGGTCTTCGTAAGCAAATCCGCCCACGATAATAAAACCGTCAAAATTTGATAAACTTTCGCTCGCATCATTCCACAAAAATTCAACTGGATTCAGCCCCACTCGGCGACACGCCATAAGTGTTTCACGCTCTGTGTTGGAACCGGGAAATTGGATAATTGCTATTGAAGCGCTCATTTTAGAACCACTTTACTTTCTCCACTCACGACAGAACCAATCTCATAAACTTCGGTCAAATCTTTTAATACGTTTTTTGCAGAACCCACATTGTTCGGACTTACAATAAAAACCATCCCGATACCCATATTGAATGCGCGAAACATTTCATCATCAGCCACATTGCCGATGGATTGCATCACATCAAAAACGGGTATGTTCGGCCAAGAACCTTTCTGTATTTCTACGCCACATCCATCTGGCAAAATCCGCGGAATGTTTTCTACTAATCCGCCGCCCGTAATGTGTGCGATGCCTTTCACATCAATTCCAGCGCCCAAAGTTGCGAATACATGGTTAGTATAATTAATGTGCGGTTCCAGTAAGGTGAGCCCAACCGACTTTTCCAATTCGGGAATGGTATCGTTTACTTCGTATCCGCCAATTTCAAAAAAGAGTTTCCGGGCAAAAGAATAGCCGTTGGTATGCAGTCCGTTAGACGGCAGTCCCAGCACCGCATCACCGCTCCGGATTGTTTCTCCGGTAATGATCATATCTTTTTCTACTACACCAGTGATTATACCCACGAGATCATGTTCTCCTGGCAGATAGGTGTCGGGCATTTCTGCTGTTTCACCGCCCACCAAAGAGACGCCCGTATTTTTGCAAGCCCTTACCATTCCCGATACAATTTCTTCAACAGTTTCCGGATTTAGTTTGTCGTTAGCGATATAATCCAAAAAGGTGAGAGGTTGAGCACCCATGACTAAAATATCATTGGCGGCAGCGCTTAACAAATCAATACCAATAGTATCAAATTTCCCCATCTTTCGGGCTATGATTGTTTTCGTCCCCACACCATCAATACTCTGAACCATAACAGGGTTCTCATAATTTTCTAAAATAGGTTTCAGGTCGTATAGCGAACCAAAACTGCCAAGCCCCGTAAGCACATTAGATGTGAAGGTTGATTTCACGCCATCTTTAATGCGTTCCACCGCTTCATTCCCAGCATCGATGTTTACGCCGGCTGATTTGTAGTCCAGTTTGCTCATAGCTTATCACGCAACCCATTTCTCCAGGCTTCCCTTGCGTTAAAAACCGCAAGATCAACGGCTTCGTTGATCTTGATTGATTCGCCGCCGGTAGCACCTATCTCAAAAACGTCCAAACCATAATTTGAAAATACGGACTTTAGTGCATTAATATTTTTCGGTAATATTTCCAAAATGAAGCCACCCGTTTCAGAAAATAAAATTTTATCAGGTGACAGATCGCTCTCGATTTTTACATTACAACCGATACTGTTCCCAAATGTCATTTCAGAAATAGCCGATGCAACACCGCCATCTGCAATATCGTGGCATGATAAGAACAGCCCCTGGTCAATACAATCGGTAACGGCAAAGATCTGGTTTTTGACCTCATCCAAATCCGGTTTCGGCACCCGGGCTCCCAGTTCATTGTAGAGAGAATAATAGACCGACCCGCCCAGTTCATCTTTCCGGTCGCCGATCATTAAAATAACTGAATTGTTTTTCTGAAAATGCATTGGTACTGCTTTATTCACATTTTTAAGTCTGCCGAGACAACTCACAATTGGACTTGGGGGAATGGCGCCATTTTTCGATTCATTATAAAAGCTTACATTTCCTGCAATAATGGGCGTGGCATGATCGGGATTATCTTTCAAAGTAATAGTGTGACACGCATCAGCCACACCGCGAACGCCTTCCACGAATTCCCACATTTGATGGGGTTTTTCCGGATTTCCAAAACAGAGACAGTCCGATAGCGCATGTGGTGTTGCACCGACGGCTGCCACATTCCGCATGGCTTCCACAACGGCATTTATGCCGCCCCAGTATGGATCAATAAGTCCGTAGCGCGGATTGTGATCAGTGGATAAAGCAATACCTACATTACGTATTTCTTCAGGATAATTTTCAGAATTGAAGGGCGCCATTACGCCGGAATCAGCCAATCCCGTTTCCATATAAATTCGTCCTTGAACTTGTTTATCATATTGTTCAAAAATGAGTTCGCGGCTGGCCATATTTTCATGAGATAAAACGTCTAATAATGATTGATTGTAATCCAATGGCTCGGGGATATCCGGCTCGATATAATTATTCTCGCGGGCTTCATAAGGGCGGTCATATAAAAACCCCTCGGTTACTTCTTTTGCTTTCGCATTTACAATTTCTTCGTCGCCATTGTGTACAATATATTGACCATCATTGCGAATTTTCCCAACTACGGATGCGCATGCTCCCTCACTCACCCCGGGCAGATCGAACACATTATTATAGTGGTCCAAAATCGCGGGCGTTACTTCTGGGGAACAGACCCACATAAATCGTTCTTGGGTTTCACTGCATAGGTAAACAGATGGATGTAAGCCATCCATACCAATATGGATTTTGTCCATCCAAACTTCTGCGCCATAGCCGGATGTTTCTGCCAATTCTACGCTGGCGCAAGCCACACCACCTGCGCCCAAATCCTTGAAGCCGATATTATTGATCAATCCTTTTTCTTTTAGGATGTCAAATAGAGCATAGGATGACTTCAGCAGGTGCCGCTCCAAAAATGCGTTGGGCTCCTGAACGGCCCCCTTGTTTTGCTCTTTCTTTTCTTCTTCCAATTCTAACGATGCAAAACTAGCACCACCAAATCCGCTGTTGTCCGTGGGTTTTCCCAACAGAATCAAATCGTAATTATCAGCATTTTTAGGCGCATAAGAATGAAGAATATGATCTTCACGAACAATGCCCAAGGTCACCAACGTAACCAAACAATTTTCGTTATAGCCTTCGTGATAATATAGATCGCCCCCAATATTTGGTATGCCCAACGGATTCCCGTAACCGGCAATTCCAGCGACCACACCGTCATGAATCCATTTGGTTTTATTATTTTTGATATCTCCAAATCGGAACGAATCAGTGCAGGCAATCACTTCTGCGCCCATGCATAACACGTCTCGAACGTTGCCACCTACGCCCGTTGCGGCACCTTCATAAGGGACAATTTGGGACGGGTGATTGTGGGATTCATGACTCATGACAATGCACCAGCGATGGCCATCGTTATCTGTGGCCACAGCTACAACACCAGCGTCTTCTTTGGCGCCAAGCACCACATCGGGACCTTCTGTGGTAAATTGCTTTAAATGGTTGCGGCTGCTTTTGTAGGAACAGTGTTCAGAGCCTTGGATGGAAAATAAAATAAGTTCAGCCAGAGATGGAGCCCGACCCAGCATTTCGTTTTGGATTTTAATCGCCTCATCTGGCGTGAGTGGAATATTTAACTCAACAAGTTTAGCGCGAATGGCTTCCGGTTTTAATTGAACAAAATCAACAGTTTCGGTTGTGAACGCCATACTGAATTTCTATTCAGGACTTGGTTGACGCAAATGGATATTACTATCGAATAATTGTTTCATGCCGCTGAGGTCCGATAGATACTATTTTTACCGAACAATCCACTTCACGCTCAATAAAGGATATGTAATCTTTCAACGTTTGTGGTATGGCGTCGTATCCTTTCTCCCATACATTTTTAGGAAGATCGCCCCAACCCGGCAATATTTCATATATGGGTTTTGCTTTTCGATATTCGGTTAAACTCGCAGGCATTTCAGCGATGCGATTTCCATCCACATCGTAGGCGACACAAATGGGCAGTTCTACAAAACCATTCAAAATATCTACTTTTGTCAGCGCAATTTCTGTCAATCCATTTACGCGAACCGCTTGGCGGACTTGAACCAAATCGAGCCACCCCACACGGCGTGGACGCCCAGTTGTTGTTCCATATTCGCCACCTTTATCCCGCAACATTTTCGCTTCTTCACCACGAATTTCTGATGGTAAAGGACTTTCTCCCACACGACTTAAGTATGCTTTTGTAACACCAATAATTCTATCAATATCTCGAAAGCTAACGCCTGTTCCTGTAGAAATATGTCCCGCAGCTGTATTGGATGAAGTGGTAAAAGGATAAACCCCATGATCTACATCCAGACTGATTCCCTGGGCTCCCTCAAATAAAATAGACTTACCCGATTTGTGAGCATTGTACAATTCAACGGATGTATCATGAATATAAGGTTTTAATTTTTGACCATAATCTGAATAAGTATCAAAAATCTCATTAAGGGAGATATCTAAAGATCGATTAAGTGTTTTTTCAATAATTCCTTTTGAAAAAGAATAACCCTTTTCCAATTTTTCTTTAAAAACATCCGGCTCCAAAAGGTCTATCATGCGGATACCGTTTCGGAACATTTTATCTGCATAAACAGGAGCAATTCCCCGGCGTGTGCTTCCTGCGGCTAAGTCGCCCTGATGTCCGGAAAGGGCGCCATCCATGGCAATATGATAAGGCATGATGGCATGAGCACGATCGCTCACCATGAGTTTTGGATTGATTCCTTTATCTTTTACGTAGGCAATTTCATCCAGAAGCGCTTTGGGGTCTACAACAACGCCATTTCCAATAATTGAAACAGGTTCTCCATAGACTATTCCAGATGGGATTAAATGAAGCTTAAAAGTGTTTCCGTCGACAATTACCGTATGTCCAGCGTTGTTTCCCCCGTGAAAACGGACAACGTAGTCGGATTCGCCAGCAAAGAAATCGGTAATTTTTCCTTTACCTTCGTCGCCCCATTGGGCGCCGACAATAGCGGTGATCTTAGATTGCTGTGAGGTCACTTATAAAAAGATTGCTGGCTTGCCTTTAGTAGGTGGAAAAAAGCATGAAATATAAATTTCAGGCGATGGAGGTTACATTCAAATTAGGATATCGGGAAAGAAACAATTTGAAAACAATATAATTATTTATATTTATTTAGAAACAACCTTTGAATAGACCTAAAGCCTCAAGGTATAATTGATTTTTAAAGAGCTGATTTTTGATATGGTAACTAAATTAAAATCAAATATTTGATCGCTCTCACTGGCCCAGTTATGTGTATAAACCAAATATATGTCACTCCCCGGACGAATGGTATGTTGAAGTTTGGCAAAAAGACCCAACGCATTGGATATATTATCATATTGTATATTGGAAAAGATAGCAGTGCGTGGAGTAGGATAAATTCCTAATTCGATATTGTATAATTCCGTATTAAAATTATTTTCACTCAATGTGACTTGATTCTTTTCGTACTCAGTTTGGATATTAAAACCAGAAAATGGTTTTATCGAAATTTGGGTTTTTAAGGTCTGTTTTTTGCCAGTCCAAAAATCACCGGTTTGATATTCTAATTCTGTCGATATCATTCGTTTTTCTGATGTTTCAAATTTAAACTGAAATTCATTACTGCTATATTTTTTAACAGGAATAGTTATATCCTTGTAAATAGCAAAAGATTTATCAAGATATTCTATCAGGTTCACAATTTTAATTCCAAGTTCATCCTGACTTTCAAAACGTATGTTAAATGGTGTTATCGTTGTTTCTTTTTTAAGCATATTATTATGGAGATCGGTCATATACTCATATTGAATACCAAATTCTATTTGTCGAATAAACTCATATTTCTCTGGACGAGGATGATAACTAAAACTCGGCTGTATACGTTTAAAACCATTACGACTACTGAAGCCTACTGCAGGATTATACATTTCACCCAATTCTCGGTATGATACATGTGTACGTATTATATCATTTGGATAGTTTAATCTAAAACCTCGCGCGGAAAGATCAGAAAAATTGAGATCAGGTTTATTTTTAGGTGCCGTATTATATACAAGAAAAGCCTGGAACTCGAGATTTTTATTACCCATAAATTCAGAAGTTTTTAAATCCAAATCTGTACCATAAAGATTTTGATCCATTGCTGAAGAGTCAACTTTGATTTTGCTTGATGAGCGGTCTGTATAAACAAAACCTATATAAGATTGTTTTAAAAAGGCTCTTTTCACTCTGGCAACAGTAAAATTTTCACCGGGCATATTTTCTACTGGTTTGGTATTTGATTGAATAAAACCGAGTTCGTAATTGCCTAATTGGCCAGACAATCTAGCTCCATAGTTTATCGGTATTTGTTTTCCTTCGTTTAAACCAATTCGTCGGCTAAAAAATGGTGTCACACCATTTCGAGGCAAAAAAGAATAAACACCAGCACCTTCAAGAAAAAAGCCGCGTTTTTCAGCATACCTTAAAGGGAATCGCGTTAAGTTTATACGACGTTGGTCTACTTCTGCTTCTGCAAAATCTGTATTATATGTTAACGATCCTTTCAGCCCTGAAGTAATATTCATAGAAATATCAAAGCCTAAATCATTGCGATTATTCGTTTCTATTTTTTTATCTATATTTATTTGTCGATGGTTCCTGCTAATATAGGGTTTTAATTCAATTCCTCTTCCCTGTGTCAAGTTTTTAAGTCCTGTAAGACGACCTGCGTGTATCGGGGTAGTCAACTTTTTATTACGTTGGAATCCGTTCCATTTTGCATCTTCATTTTTTCTACGAACCGTACGCTGAAAATTGATTCCCCAAGTATCTATATTTGGATCAAAATTTAATGTGCGAAAAGGAATAATCACTTCAACAGACCAACCCCCAGGTACAATTACTACTCTTGCATCCCAGATCCCATTCCAGTCCTTGTTTGTTCCCCAATGGGATCCACTACCAACAATAAGACCATCACCCATAAGTCCAGCAGGATTAACTTCAAAAAAGTAACCAGTGCGCCCATCGAGAAAAGTATCTAGAATCCACATAAAACGATCATCGGTACGAAGGCTCTGATCCCTGCGTTTCTGGTAAGCAAGAATTCCATCCGGATTACTATCAAATAGCATAGCTCCGATATAAAGATTATCTTCATCATATATAACATATACTTCTGTTTTTTCCGTACTGGGAGCCCCTTCAACCGGGTCTTTCTGGATAAAATTTGTGGCAGGCAAAACCATTTTCCATTCCGATTCATTTAATAATCCATCTAATGTAATTTTACCTGTGGATATTTTTTTCGTAATAATTACTCGTTTATTATTAGCTGTATTTTCCTGAGAAAACGCTATTGCATTGAAAATTATAACAAGAACCGCAACCAGCATTTTGGATTTTAACAACATAGTTATAAAACGTTTCATGGCTGCAATAAACCAAATAAAAATGTTGTAAACAAGCCCCAAGCTAATCTAACAACAGATAGAAGAATTATTTTCAATTCAAAAGGGATTGGTCAAGGCAAGGCGATAATAACGAAGGGGTTTTTTATTATTTTTCCAGTCATCAACGGTTTGTGCATCACCACCGGACAGAACAAATGGTCCAAAAGCAATCCGTAATTCATATCCCCCGGTAACAACCATTTTTTCTTTTTCTTTATCCGCTGACCAAGCATTACCGAAATCTGAAATAAGATTTACGGATGCAGCTTTTGGCGCAATTGGGAGACGATATTCTAAAGATCCGTATATGAGCTTATCGCCCAGTCGATGACCGGACCACCCTCTTGGGTTATGATTTTCAGGCAAAAACTCACTGGGGCCGATTCCACTAATATAGATTGGCTCATCATCCGTAAGCCCAAGAAAATCCTGTGCAGGCGGTTGTCCGGAATACATCATTGTTTTTAGGCGGAAATATAGGGCGGTTTTGCCAATGGGAATGTTGGCATACATATCTGTTTTAAAACGGGTATAACTGAAATTTCCGAAAAGATTTTTGTTGGCGTAATTCACTTCTGCCAAAAGACCATAACCTTGAGTTGGATGAAGGCTGTTCCAGGCGTGAGGGCGTTTGTTTGACCAAAGATAACTCAATGAAACCAAACCTTCTTTTCCTTGTTCCGGGATGGGCAGGTTTACATATTTACTTGTATCCAGTGGAATTAACTCACCTGTTTTTTTATCGGTTTTATTTCCAACTGTAATATTGTGATTAATAAAAGAAGCCCTTAATGATAAGTTGTGATTAGACGACGGTGATTCTCCGAAATTCATGGGATGAGTTAGAGCCAAGGAAAGACCGTCCTTAATATCAATCATATTTGCTTTATTGTATCGGCGGAATGCTCCATCCATATTGTGTGAATAATAAACGGTCCACAATGGTCCATAATTGGCTGTGGTATAATCAAGCAAAATACCGCTGAGTTTGATATTGCTCGGATTAAGATATCCTATTGTTGTAAATGTATTGCGCCCTAAGGCATCCGTCCAAGATGCCATTCCGAATGGTGATGGGGCGGGTAAAAGAAATGTAATAAAAGGTCGCATGTGTTTGGTAAATTTGTATTTTTGCGGATTTGAAATTTCCGGCAATGAATCGGATTTTTCATTGACGAAAGCCACATTCGGTCCCGCTTTTAACCAGGAGGTATAGTTGTCTCTTAAAGAGAGCGGCTTTGTATCAGGCTTGCGGAAAGGATTGACCTTAACCAATCGAACAGAATCCACATCGCCCAAAGATGATGCCAAAATAAGCGAATCATTTGGCATCCACTGATGGGACCAAATTCCATCGCCCGCATCTGTATTTACTGTGGCGTTGCCGGTACTCAGGTTTATGGTATGGATGTTCGGCACACCATTGGCATTAGATGTATAAGAAATTGCCGTCCCATCTGGATGCCACACGGGGCCAATATCTGCCATGGGTTCGGTCGTAATTTGCTTCAGATCACCCGATTCAACATTCAAGGTATAAATATCCATATTTGCATTTTTTGGATTCATTGCAAATGCGATCGAACCCTGATCCGGGGAAACGGATAAATATGCAATCTGAGTATTATCCATAAAATTTGTCAGTAGCTTTGGCTCTTCCCCGGTGATGTCTAAAGTGTAAATATTGGATACATTATTATGGTGAGCAACAAAAGCGATTGTGTTGGAATCCAACCACACGGGATAGGTTGCCCGCAGGGATTTGGTCAGCCATCGGTGTTTTTCAGACTCTGTATCGTAAACTTTAATATCATAAACCATGGATTGTTTTATTCCAAAGTGGTATTTCGAATAAGCCAGTTTTTTTCCATCAGCGGACCAAGCCATATTTTGGTGAAACTGTCCAAAATCTACTTCATCTTTTTTCCACAGCACTTTTTCTTTATAGGGTTTTTCTAAAGCGAGAGAATCCTTTTTTGTCTTTTTGTTTTTTTCCTTGAGCTTATTAATGTTTTTCTCCCATTTTTCAAAACGTTTCCGTTCCTTGGCCGTATCGCGCTCTGCGATAATGAGAGAAACATCCTGCTGTTCTTTATCAAGTAAACCAAGCAGGGCCATTTTGGTACTGTCTTCATAAAATGAAAAGGACTGCATTTTTTTAATGGGGAGCGTAAAGACTTCACCCATTTCTTTGTAAGATTCTTTTTGTGCGCGATAGCCGTAGTAATAGGTATTCATTTGCCTGCGCCAGTCTTCATTGAATTGGTCTACGGTGATACCGGTTGCTTTTTTAAATCCCGTTTTAAATGAAAAGGTTTTAAAATCATTTCGATATGCCAATGTTTTTGTAATCGTTGAATCGCCAAACCGATCTGCCCAATAGAGCATCTTTGAAAAACCATCATGGTGGGGATCCATTGAACCCATTTTATTTTGAAGCACATGGGCTTTATGGGACAGATCTGCACGATACGGACGCCAGCTTTCAGTTTCGTATTCTGCTGTGCCCTCTACAACCCACCCCGGGATTCCGGATAATAATCGGCCCATGGGATCGGGCATCCAGGATTTGGTTTTATGGAGAAGAACGATATGTTGAAGCTCGTGGGACAGAACCTGTTCAAGCCACTTCCCTTTTTCCAGCCAGATGGCAGCATCATTTTGATCCACCCATATAAAGGTGTTGTACATCCAAGTGGCAAAGCCATTCATGATTTCATCTTCTGTCGTGAAAATAATATCAATCCGTGGAATCGTATCCAGATCCATTTGTGCCAACAATGTGGGGCGAACATGTTCCGCAATAATGGCCCCCTCTTTAGCGATTTCTTCAATCCCCTGGTGGTAATGAATATTAAAATGTTTGGTCGAAATAGTTTGCCACTTGAGTTCGGGGTGGACACGCCCCGAAAACATATAGGTGTTTTGGGCGGATAAAATGGTAAACAGGGTAACAGTAAGAAGAATGGTTTTTTTCATAATTAGGTAAAGACTTTAGTTTATAGAATTGGGGAATATGTTTTATAAAGACTCAAAAAATAGAGTTTTGTTGTCCATGAATTTAATCATGTTGGGGAATACCATTCTTTTGTTCTTTGAACACCCCAAGCACCCCAATGATAACCAGGGTTGCACCAGCAAAAGTCCACGGGGTGATGGGTTCACCTAAAATAAAAAACCCAAGAATCACCGCCACGACAGGATTGACAAAGGCATAAGTAAATACAACATTAGGTGGGAGCAATTTTAATGCTTTTACAAAAGAGGTAAATGCAATTACAGAACCGAAAATGATCAAGTATCCCCAGGCCCACCAGGCGGATGGAACCGGATTCATAGTCGGCTCAGATATAATAAAAGATGTAATCAAGAGTGCGATCCCACCGGTGAATTGCTGTACCGCAGAACTGATCTCAGGTGCGGTATGAATATTTTTTCTTTTTTGATATATAGAACCGGCACCCCAACTTAATCCGGCAATGATCAATAAAAACAAACCCCTAAGATCATTAAGGTTACCGGCTATAATTGCCGGCCAGTTTAAAACTGCGATACCAGCAACACCAATTAATAATGAAATAACGAGAAAGACCGAAGGCCGCTTTTTATCCAAAACAGATTCTATAATTGCCACCCAGATTGGTGTGCATGCAATGATTAAGGCAGCATATCCGGAAGGGACAGTCATTTCTGCGATTGCAACCAATCCATTTCCGCCCCACCAAAGGGCCAGCCCAGAAACAGATAAGACGACCCATTCTTCTTTGGTTAAGCGCAGGGATTGTTTTTGAATGAATCGTGCCAGCGCAACAAGGATTAAGCTGCCGGCGAACACCCGCGTGGCAGACATGATCATAGGCGGGAAGCCAGACCCTTCTTGTACCGCCACGCGGATTCCAAGATAGGTGCTTCCCCAAACAATATAGACAATCAGAAGGTGCATGAGTCCTGAAAGGTTTAATTTATTCATTTTTAAAACCAGAAAGTTTTTCCATAAAATAAATTGTACCGATGTTGATCATTAATCCCCATACACCCGCATGAATACCCCAGGGTTTGGCTGGAATGTTCATGCCTAGTTTGTTTGCAATCATTATACTTACAGCGACAAGTGTTCCGATGACCATTCCCATGAATACAGATTTTGATTTGAGTTTTTTTAAATAAAGTCCGAGGAAAATAGCAGGCGCTACTTGGATTAGAAGTTCCAGTTTGATTTCCAACAGCCGCCAGATCGTTTGGGGTAATATAATGGCGAGATAAACAGCAATTGCCATAATGAACCAGGAGAGGAACTTCCCCATTTTGGTTAAATCGGATTGATTGACCGTTGGTTTGAACCGGGAATAAATATCTTTGGTGATGATAGAGGACATGGATAGTAATGCAGAATCTACGGTAGACATAATTGCTGCAATGATTGCTGATAAAAACAAAACCAAAAGGCCGCCGCTGATGGCACCACGCTGACTCAAATCCTGCAGAACCAACAGTGTGATTTTTTCACTACCAGCCCTATCAAGCCCGGGGATGATTCCCGAGCCGACTATCCCAACAACCACCATAAATAAAACAGTGATCAATGGCATGAAAGCCATGATTTGAATGGATCGTTTTAGGGTATGTTCATTCTGGGCGGAATAAATGCGTTGGATGGCATGAGGATAAATGGAAATACCAAAAAAGCCCAACGCAACCGTGCTGATCCACGTTCGTTTTTCAATCCAAGTTGGAGAAAAGAATTTTTCTGGGGCAGTTTTCATGAGTTGATCTGAAACAATTGAAAGGACATCATATTCAAATTGTATTATTATAAAAATAATTATCACACCAAAAAGAAGAATGGTGCCCTGAATAACATCGGTCCAAGCGACACTGCGCATTCCCCCCAAGGTTTCATAGATGACCATTATTAAAGACAGGACTATAATGCCTATTGCGAAAGGAACAACCCCACCGGTCACAGCAACAACAATATACCCAATGGCTTTTAAGTTTGTTAAGATATAATTGGCCAGGGCAGTTATACATAATATTGCACCCAAAATAGAAAGCCATTTATAATTAAAACGATACTCAATGAAATCTATGGGTGTAATAAAATGATGCTCACGGGAAAGGCGAAATAGTTTGGGGGCATAAAAGAGCCAGGCACCCACAGCGGCAGAAAGAAATGTAATCAGTACCAACGCGTCATAGCCATCACGGTATGCCCGCCCCGCAAACCCGACCAATGTGTTGCCGCTGTATTGCGTTGCATAAAGGGTGAGGAATAGAACAAATACTCCCAGGCCCCGTCCCGCAAGATAAAAGTCAGCAAGGGTATTTTCTTTTTGTGCCTTGCGACCCAGCCAACCAATAATAATAAGGGAAAGAAGATATAAGCCCATGAAGATGAGGCCGCCTGTCCCGAGCAATGGGGTTTGATTCACACTATTCCTTGGTTTTCCAAAATTTTCCTAAAATATAGGAAATTACAATAGAGTAGAGAATAGCCATAATAACGGCATAGAAAGCCCAATCAGGGAGCCCCAGAATAATTGTATCTGAATATTCAAAAAACCACCAAGGCACTGTTAGAATCAGCACTATAATGGAAATAAAGAATAAGGAGTTTCGGGACATTTTTAATGAAAGATGAATTCTGGAACAGGTTGTGTTTTCTTCAAAATTGGACTGGGTTTGTCCCTAAGAAATTGGTCAAAAAACTCCAAGGACAATTGATTGATCAAGAAGACAGATCTCTCTCGATCCACCTTCCCAACCTCTAAGACTTTATGTACAAAAGGAGAAAACAAAGGCGCATCCGTAAAATTCAAATGTTGAGTTTCTTTTACGATTATTTTAAAAGAAGGCCCTTTATTATTTTTTGTTATTTTATCCGCGCCCGAATAATTATTGGGATAATCTGAATCTTCCCAACTCGGTCGTCCAATATATAAGAACGGCTGTGTTAAACCCGTTTCAATTATATTATTAGGGACGGGACTCATCCACCCGTCCAAGTTTGATGTGGCACCAATGCGATCATCCTGGAAAGAAGCGAGTATGCTGGTACCACCACCATAAGAATGGCCGGTTAGACCAATTTGATTCAAGTTTAAATAGCCATTTAATGGGTGTATGATCTCACCCGATTGAATGCGTTCCATCTGGTCAATGATAAATCGAATATCTGCGGCCCGGGTGTTGATTTGATTTTTCCGAATTTGAATACTATCAGGGTTCCCCGTGATATCAGATCGATAATCTGCAATAGTTCCATCTGGGAAAATAGCAATATTGGCATCGTAGCTATGGTCGGGAGCAATAACCACAAAGCCATTGTTAGCTAGTTTCTCAGCCAAAGACGTATGTATTTGACGCATGCCTGTTATCCCATGGGAAACAATAATGATTGGATAGGGCGCTGAAATAGGATTTGGTTTTAAATTCATAAAACTGTTGGTTTTGGTCAAAGCCAAATGGCTTACCAAAACCCCAGGAAAATTACCGGCGACGCCGATCGTTTCAGCGCGAATATCCAGGCGATCTAAATAAGACGATCGCTTTGCCTTTTTAATTTTTTCACCTGGATACCATATTTGAACCATCATTTGTCGATTATCGTTTGGGTTTTCTGTAAACCACTCCAGTCGATCTTGATCTACCCAATGATAGTTGGATGTTCCCACAGTAAAAGGACCAGTTAATTTGGGCATTTTGATCACCGGTACAGCCATGGAAAGCATCAA
Source organism: Fidelibacterota bacterium (assembly GCA_018674655.1). Taxonomy (GTDB): domain Bacteria; phylum Fidelibacterota; class Marinisomatia; order Marinisomatales; family TCS55; genus TCS55. The sequence continues at coordinate 14,503 of JABGZQ010000077.1, forward strand.
CGAGAAAACAAACAAACAAATAAAAATAAATTTTAACATTGAATTTAAAGATCGATTTTGTATTAACAGTATTCCACCGATTAAGGTATAGGCTGGAAACATCTGCCATCGAGATTGCTCTAAAAATAAGTGAATCAGGAAAACAGAAAAGATAATTTTTAACAATAATTTTGAATGTCTTCTTTCATGCGGACTGTAAAAAACATTGATCGTTGCCCAACCAAGCAATATGAATAAAATGATTTCAAATGGTCTCATCCCGTTTCCCTGATTATTATGATAAAATCAAATGAATTCTTTGGATAATTTTTCGACCTTATTGGGGTCAATGGGTTCAGAAAACCCCATATGGAAGGCAAGAAACCACATAACAAAGATACCATACCCCAAAAACATAAGTTGCCAAACCCACAAAGATGGTAATCCAAAGGGTGTCCACAGTGCGGGCAAATTGGGATCAGAAAAAAAAGCATTCCCAATGGTAGCAAAGGGTCCAAAGCCCACAAGAAACCATACAAGCGTTAATCCCCAAGCTAATTTGATTTTCTTTTTTCTTTTCGGTGTCATACCTGTAATAGATTGAAGGAGTTTGTGTTTTTTGGTTTTCACCGCTTTTGCAACATCCGACTCGCCGGAAAAATGTGAAACAAAGAATGTGGTTAACAGATTGAAGAAAATTCCCCAAC
>JABGZQ010000069.1 GCA_018674655.1 Fidelibacterota bacterium
ACATATCAAAATCGTCGAAAAATATTAAGTGAGACCGTTGAAGATGGTTTAATTCTTTTACCTGGGAATAATCCGGTTCCTATGAATTATCCGTCTAACCATCTAAGATTTCGCCAAGATAGTAATTTTCTTTACTACTGTGGTTTGGATTCACCCAATCTCAATATGGTCATTGATACATATACAGGTGAATCAACTTTATTTGGTGATGACCTATCTATCAAAGATATTGTCTGGGAAGGCAAACGTACCTCAATTAAAGATATGGTTGACCTTGCTGGCATCGACCATTTTCGTCCAAATAAGGATCTTTCAACCTTTTTAAATAAACCTAAGCAGCCCATTCATTTTTTACCTTTATATCGTGCAGATCAAAAAACATTTATCAATTCTATTTTAAATGGTCAAAAGAATGATGCCTCAAAAAATTTTATCAGGGCTGTCATTCGACAGCGGTCAATTAAATCTGAAGAAGAAATTATAGAAATTGAAGAAGGATTAGTCATCACTGCTGAGATGCATAAATTAGCCATGATGTTGACTCGTCCTGGTACTAAAGAACAAACTGTTGTTGGTCAGATAGAAGGATTCGCATTATCCTATGGTCGCCGAATGGCCTATCCGGTCATATTTTCAGTACAAGGTGAAATTTTACATAACAATGATTATTATAATACTATGAAAACAGGACAATTGGTTTTGAACGATTCCGGTGCGGAATCGCAACTTCATTATGCGAGTGATATAACGAGAACATTTCCTGTTGATGGACAATTTAATAATCGTCAAAAAGCCATTTACAATATCGTTTATGAAATGCAAACGGAAGCATTTAAGTACTGTGAACCAGGGAAATCATATAAAGATGCCCATTTAAAAGCAGCTTCAATTGCTGTTGAAGGGTTAAAAGCAAGAGGACTAATGAAAGGAAATGTTAAGGAAGCAGTCGATGCTGGAGCCCACGCCTTATTTTTCCCTCATGGTCTTGGGCATATGTTGGGCTTGGATGTCCATGATATGGAAGGATTGGGAGAAGACTTAGTGGGTTACGATGATGAAAAAGATCGAAGTGACCAATTTGGATTAGCCTATTTGCGCCTGGCTAAAAAACTTGAGCCTGGATTTGTTCTGACCGTAGAGCCCGGAATATATTTTATTCCCCATTTGATTGATCAATGGAAAGCGGATAAAAAACATATAAATTTTATTAATTATGATGCACTCGAGGATTATCGAAATTTTGGCGGCATTCGAATCGAAGATAATATTGTCATTACAAAAGATGGATATCGGATTCTTGGCCCTCCCATCCCAAAAACAATTGAAGAAATTGAAAACCTCATGAAGGAAAATAATGCGTAAAATAATTTGGCTTTATTTATCATCATTTGGCATCATGTTTGCACTTCTATCCTGGCTTCAGGAATCGGGAATCATGCCAACAGATATTGGCGCTTTAAAAGGATTCGCGGCCTTGGTCACAGGCACTATTTTATATTTTATCCTACCCAGATATTTAGACTAATTCCTTTTTATCTCTCACTACTGGTGATTTAAGTTCCCGAAAACAATGTGATGCATTAAAATGGAATCCATATCAAATAAAAACAGTATAACCCGACGATCATTCCTTAAAAAAGCAGGGTCAATTACTTCTACTACAGCATTATCTCCATTTGCGTTTTCTACTCTACTCTCAGGATTCTCAGATGATAAACGCATTATTGTAATTGGTGCCGGTCTGGCAGGATTATCCTGTGCGTATGAATTAGACAAAGCAGGTTATAACGTTATTCTATTGGAAGCACGAAAACGACCTGGTGGAAGGGTAAGAACTTTTCGGGATCCTTTTGCAGATCACCTTTATGCAGAAATGGGCGCCGAGTATGTAAACTCTGAAGACAGTTATGCCAGAGAGTATGCCAAAAATTTTGGATTAAAAATTCTAAATGCAAAATTATATGATGGCATTTTTGTTCGAGGAAAAAGATATAATATGGCTGCATTCCAATCTCAAAATCAACAACTGCCATACGAAGGTGTAGAGGGGGGACAGTTATTTGGACAGGAAGAACCTTACATTCAATCATGGATTGAGAAAGTAGATGATTGGGCAGTCGATAATGATGTGTCTTGTTTTAGTTGCCACGAATATGGTGGACAGCCGGTAATCGACAATCCAATAGATTGGAGCCATTTACCGGAAGACATTTTAGCTTTGGACAAATTGTCTATTAAAGAATTGCTTATTAATGAAGGAGCACCCAAAGATATAATTGACTTATATACCTATACCAATGCGACAGAAAGTACAGGACGACCTGAAACATTATCAGCTTTTAGATTGGTAATGGGCCATTATATGGCAGGTGGTTTTTCAGAAGATACTGATGAAGGTAGGATTTTGGGTGGAAATGATCAACTTCCGAAATCTTTTGCAAAAGCCATTTCATCTAATATTAAGTACAATAGACCAGTGAGAAAAATTGTTCATGGGAAGAACAGTGTTGAAGTTTTCTTTGACGAAAAGGGGAAACAAACTTCAGTCAAAGGAATTCGGACTGTCATTGCAATTCCCTTAACGACTTTAAGGCGAACGGATATTGTTCCTTACTTCTCGGAAGAAAAAATGAATGTAATTCGAGAACAGTCTTATGGCCATGTGATGAAGATTGCCATGCAGTTTAAAAAGCGGATTTGGGATGAAAAAGGCAGTATGGGCCAGCGCATTTTCACAGATACTCCGCTCCGAAGGGTATATCATTTTTCCATAGATCAGCCCGGTCCAAGAGGCATTCTACTTTCATTTACTTCAGGTGCCGATGCGGAAAAACTGGGAAGAATGTCAGAAGAAAAAAGACTAACAGTCGCTCGGAACACTTCAGGAAAACTCTGGCCAAAAACACCAAAATATTGGGAAAGTGGCATTAGTAAATATTGGAATGAAGATCCTTGGGTAAGGGGTAGTTATTCATTTGTGGGCCCAGGGCAGCATGACTTTTTGAATATCATCCGTCGACCAGAAGGTCAGGTACACTTTGCGGGAGAACATACAACCATCCATCGGGCTTCCATGAATGGCGCCATCCAATCGGGTGTTCGAGCCAGTGATGAAATTAAACAGATTGGATGAAAACATCTGTTTTTGATACAGCGGCACCATTGTTGTCAAAAAACGAAGCGAGTAAAATTGTTTTAGAACATTTTGGCATTGAGGGGATTGCAAAAGATTTGGTGAGCTACAGTGATCAAAATTTTAAGATTCTCGGAGAACATAAGTCCTATATATTAAAAATATCTAATTCTGCTGAAGCATACAATGTATTGGATATGCAGAATAAAGCCATGAAACACTTGGCGGTAACAGATATGGATTTGGGATTACCATTGCCTCTTCCATCCGTAAATGGCAAAGAGACTATCAAAATTGAATCGAATGGTGAATCGAATTATGTTCGCCTTCTTCATTATGTTAATGGCAAATTTATGAAAGATGTAAATCAATCAGATACTATGCTTTTTGAATTGGGAGCGTTTTTGGGAAAACTCGATCTTTCTCTTAAGGATTTTAAACACCCTGCATCAAAAAGACCATTTCCCTGGGATGTGCGTTTTATTGATTTTTTAAAATCACATCAGATTGATAATGTTCAAGATAAAGCGCTGATTGAGTTATTCTTAAAACAATATGAAACGTGTGTTTTACCGATGGAAGATCAATTACGGAAAATGGTCATTCATAACGACGGCAATGATCAAAATGTGTTGGTGAATCGCGCTGGCAGAACAATAGGAATTATTGATTTTGGTGATATGATTTATTCATATATTGCTTTGGAACCGGCTGTTTGTATGGCCTATGTCGCCTTAGAAAAAGGCGATCCATTGGATGCGATTGCTCAAGTCTTAAAAGGATTTCATCATACATTCCCTCTTAACGAAAGTGAATTGAAATCTGTCATTTATTTAATGTGCCTTCGTTTATGTATTTCAATCACTATGGCCTCTTACAGGAAAGCACTTTTTCCTCAAAATCAATATATATCTGTATCAGAAACACCCGCTCGCAAGTTTTTATATAAAATGAAAAATGAAAATTTGGCTGATTGGTCAGATAAATTAATTGTTTTTGTAAATGCTTGATAAAAATTTGATCCGTTTCCTTCGGGAGAAACATTTGAGTCCATCCATGAGTTTATCTTATGAAGAACCACTTCATGTCGTCCGCGGAGAAGGTCAATATTTATTCGATGCAAATGGAAAACGGTATTTGGATGCTATAAACAATATCCAACACGTGGGTCATTGTCATCCAAAAGTGGTAAATGCAGCACAAAAGCAATACGAAAAATTAAATACCAATACTCGATACCTTGACGAAACCATTATTAATTACGCCAAGGATTTAATTAACAAATTACCCGTTAGATTGGATATCTGCTTTTTCACCAATTCAGGGAGTGAGGCCAATGACTTGGCTCTGCGTATGGCACGCCATTATACACAAAGTAAAGAAACAATTGTATTGGATGGCGCTTATCACGGGAACCTGTCATCATTGATTGAGATTAGTCCCTATAAACATGATGGTCCGGGAGGCGCTGGGGCACCCGATTATGTCAATACAATTCCAATGCCGGATGCCTATCGAGGTAAATATCGTGGAAACAATGCAGCGGATGGATATGTTGACGAAGTAGAAAAAGTGATCAAACAGATTCAGAAAAATGGAAATAACATACCCGTATTTATTGCTGAATCACTCATGGGATGCGGTGGCCAATTGGTAATGCCAGAAGGTTTTTTAAAACGAGCCTATGAATTGGTCCGAGGGGCCGGGGGCATTTGTATTGCCGATGAAGTCCAGATCGGTTTTGGACGTATGGGATCCCATTTCTGGGGATTCGAAACTTGCGATGTCATCCCGGATATTGTAACAATGGGAAAATCCATGGGAAATGGCCATCCATTATCGGCAGTGGTTACAACACATGAGATTGCGGAAACCTTCAATAATGGTATGGAGTATTTTAATTCATTCGGCGGGAATCCAGTTTCTTGCGCTGTGGGCCAAGCCGTCCTTAACGTGATTGAAGAAGAAGGTCTGCAAGAAAATGCTGATGAAGTAGGAAATTATTTAATCGATCAATTAAACAAGATTGATAATTCTTTGATTGGACAAGTCCGTGGACAAGGCCTTTTCATAGGTATTGAGTTGGTAAAGGACAAGGATACATTAACTCCGGCTGCGAAAGAAGCGGATGAAATTGTGAATGCCATGAAAGATGCTGGAATCTTGATGAGTACCGATGGTCCGGATCACAATGTATTAAAAATAAAGCCACCCATAATATTTACACGTGAAAATGCGGATGAATTGGTGCTTAATTTGATATCAATATTTGACCAATTATCTTAAGTTAGATGAAAAAATATTCAATTCAATTTATAACAGTTATAACTGTTTTCTGGTTCGGTTGTGAAAATAAACAGCAATTTGAATGGGAAGATCCCACTATTACCCAAATTAATCAGGAACCACCACGGGCGCATTTTTTCCCATATGAATCTGAAGCATTAGCCCAGTTAAATGATCCCGACCGTTCACAATATTTTCAATCTTTAAATGGAAATTGGAAATTCAATTTTTCTCCAAATCCTGATGACAGACCAAAAAATTTCTATAAATCCAATTATGATGATACTAATTGGTCCGATATAAAAGTTCCAGGAAGTTGGGAAATGCAGGGCTGGTCCGTTCCCATTTATTTGGATGAGGAGTATCCATTTACATCCAATCCGCCATTTGTGCCTCACGACTTCAATGCAGTTGGTTCTTATCGAAAATCCTTTACCATCCCTAATGGCTGGGATGGCCGTCATATCTTTTTACGGTTTGGTAGTGTTCGATCGGCATTCTATCTTTGGATTAATGGTGAAAAGGTTGGTTATGCCCAGGGATCAAAAACACCGGTAGAATTTGATATTACCGATTTTGTTAAAACAGATGAAAACAATATTTCAGTGGAAGTATATCGCTTTTCAGATGGCTCCTATTTAGAAGGCCAAGATACTTGGCGGGTGAGTGGACTGGAGCGTGATGTTTATCTTTATGCCCGTTCAAAAACACGGATTACAGATTTCTTGATAAATGCAGATTTGGATTCGACTTTTAAAACAGGATTATTTTCAGTCAATATAGATGTAATGGATCAAACCACTTCTGATGAAACACTAACCGTTCGCGCCAAATTGGTTGAGCCCCTCCGACGAAATCGGGTGGTATTTGATTCCACAAAAACAGTTTTGATTGATTCCTTGAATTCAATTCAAATCGCCTCAATTGTGAAACGGGTAAAAACATGGACTGCGGAAGAACCAAACCTATACCAGCTTCAACTCTCTTTAATGAGTAATGTCGGACAAGTTATTGAGGCGTTCACCCAACAAGTGGGATTCAGAAAAGTTGAAATAAAAGATGGAAATCTTAGAGTTAATGGAATCCCCATAATATTTCGAGGTGTAAATCGTCATGAATGGGATCCGGTCGTCGGGAGATCCATTTCGGAAGCATCCATGATAAAAGATATTCAAATCATGAAGCAGCATAATATAAATGCTGTCCGCACTTCTCATTATCCCAATCAGGAACGTTGGTACGAACTGTGCAATGAATATGGATTATACGTTATTGACGAAGCGAATATTGAAGCACATGGCATGCGATTCCATGAGAAGGGTTTTGGTCTCATTGCCAATGATACATCCTGGACGGCCCAATGGCTGGATCGTGGCAACCGCATGTTTGAAAGGGATAAGAATCAGCCATCCATTATTATGTGGTCCATGGGGAATGAAGCTGGTGATGGGCAAAACTTTGTAGAATTATATCAATCATTAAAACAAAAAGATCCGTCCCGCCCGGTAGTTTATGAACCGGCGTTACAGGAAAATCATTCTGATGTTTATTTCCCTATGTATGATACTATTGAAGAAATTTCTGCCTATGCAGAAACCAATCCTGATCGTCCATTGATCTTGTGTGAATTCGCCCATGCCATGGGAAATAGCGTAGGAAATCTTATAGATTATTGGGAAACCTTTGAAAAATACGAATCACTCCAAGGCGGTTTTATTTGGGATTGGGTGGATCAAACCATTTTAAAAACTGATTCATCCGGCAGTGAATACTGGGCTTATGGTGGCGATTTTGGTACAGAATTCGCTGAGAATGATTCCAACTTTTGCGCCAATGGACTGGTGGCTGCCGACCGCAGTTTGAATCCCCATATTCTTGAAGTCAAAAAAGTGTATCAACCTATTCGGTTTAAAACGGATAATCTGAAAAGGGGAAGAGTCCGGGTTGCTAATGATTATGATTTCGTGGATCTCAGTGACCTCACTTTTTCATGGTTAATTAAGGGAGATGATAAAACGGTTTCTTCCGGAAGGTTTGGCACACTTGATTTAGATCCGGGTGAATCCAGAACACTCCAATTTAATTTGA
>JABGZQ010000024.1 GCA_018674655.1 Fidelibacterota bacterium
AATCTATCGAAGATGGCTCTATACCAATGACCAGAGTTAATGATGCTGTAAAAAGAATATTGTTGATAAAAAAGAAAGCGGGACTTTTTGATAGGCCCTTTAGTGATCAACAATTATTATCACATATAGGTTCTCAAAAACATCGGGAAATTGCTAGAGAAGCTGTTCGGAAGAGTATGGTCTTATTGAAAAATAATAATAACCTCTTACCTCTTCCAAAAAATGGCAAAAAAATCATTGTTGCTGGCCGGGGAGCTAATAATATAGGTATGCAATCTGGTGGTTGGACGATTAGTTGGCAAGGAGAGATGGGAAATAAAACAGAGGGCACTTCAGTGTTAGACGCCATTATATCAGCAGTGGATCCTGGGACATCTGTTCAGTTTTCAGAAGATGGAAAAGACGCTCAGGGAGATGTAGCCGTAGTCGTAATTGGCGAAGAACCTTATGCAGAAATGGAAGGGGATCGTGAAGATCTGAGTTTAGATAAAAAAGATTTAGAGGTAATTAAAACCCTGAAAAATAAAAATATTCCTGTAGTGGTTGTTCTTTTCTCTGGTAGACCTATGATAATAACAGACCAAATAGAACAATGGGATTCTTTTGTCGCAGCTTGGCTTCCGGGAACCGAAGGCCAAGGTATTTCTGATGTATTGTTTGGTGATTATAATCCAACTGGAAAACTATCGTTTTCTTGGCCTAAGTCAATAGATCAACTGCCTATTTCTAAAGCAGATAATTACCTATTTGATTTTGGCTATGGGTTATCATATTAAATAACTATTAATGATAAAAAAGGAAATATTTTGGTAAATAAATTAGGTATAGATCTTGGTGGCACTAAAATTGAAGCTATCGTTATCAATGATGCATTTCAAGTGGTTGAACGAAAGCGCATTGCAACAAACCGAGAAGAAGGATATGATGCAATCTTACAACGTATCGTTATTTTAGCTAAAGCGCTTATAGAGACCGGCAATGTTGAGGGTCCCGTTGGCATTTGTACGCCAGGTGCGATTGACTATCAAGCCGGGACTTTAAAAAATAGCAATACAGTATGTTTAATTGATAAACCGTTACAATCTGATCTAGAATCAGCGCTCTCACTTCCCATTCTTATGGAAAATGACGCAAATTGCTTTGCATTAGCTGAAGCAATTTTGGGTGCGGCTAAAGATTATAGATTGGTATTTGGTATTGTCCTTGGCACCGGTTGTGGTGGTGGTATCGTGATAAATAAAAATATACATCGTGGCCCAAATCATATTAGTGGAGAATGGGGGCATCATGTGTTATACCCAGGTGGTAGAGATTGCTATTGCGGAAATAAGGGCTGCGCTGAGTCTTATATTTCGGGAACTGCATTAGAAGCAGAATGGAAAGCTTTAACTGGTGAATTTTTACGTACAACAGACATTATTGATAGCGGTGCTTATAAATCCCACCCAGAATGGAAGGATTCTTTTATTGAAAATTTTGGCAGAGCCTTAGCAAATGTTATGGATATCTTGGACCCGGATGCTATAATATTAGGGGGAGGATTATCTAATATGGATATTCTTTACACAGAAGGTCGTGACGCAGCTTATAATGCATCATTCAGTGAAAATATGGTAACACCAATAATTAAAAACAAGTTGGGGGATTCTGCCGGTGTGTTTGGAGCTGCCATGCTGGGGGACTATATTTGAAATTTGCCAAATGGCTATACAATCTGACCGGGACAGATCAATTGATACTCCTGGCTTTTTTTATCCTGGGGCTTGGATTGTCTTATTTTACCATTTTGAGTTTGCGCGCTTGGCATGAAAAAGTGCGAGGCGGTGATAAATATGCCCATGAAGTTCGCGTAACGCCCTTTGGTTTGTTTGGAATCGCTGCGATTTATACCACCATTCTTTACATGTCAATGGGCGAGTTGGTCACCCGATGGATCGGGAATTTCACCCAATAATTATTTTTTCTTTTTCCGGGTCATTTGCAGCAATTTCCAAGCCATTTTGGGTAGCTTTTCTAACTCGTTCATTTCTCCCGCTCCTTGTAGCCATTCACCCCCATCAATGGTCACGACTTCCCCATTAATATATCCTGCTTGATCGCTGACCAAATAAGACGCCAAGTTTGCCAACTCAATATGCTCCCCGACGCGTTTGAGGGGAACGCGATTGATCATTTTCTTTTTAATGCCCAATCCGGGAGGCGCCAACCGCGACCATGCACCTTCCGTTGGAAATGGGCCCGGTGCAATGGCCACCGTCCGAATTCCGTATTTAGCCCACTCAACAGCCAAAGATCGTGTCATGGCCAGGACGCCAGCCTTTGCACAGGCAGAAGGCACCACGTATCCAGAACCGGTCCACGCATAAGTGGTAACTATATTTAAAATAACACCCCCTTTATTTTCCCGCATTACTTTTCCTACAGCTTGGGTACAATTAAATGTACCATTCAATACAATATCCACAACTGTTTTGAACCCATTGGGACTTAAGTTTTCTGTAGGGCTGATAAAATTCCCTGCTGCATTATTGAGTAAAATGTCAATTTTTCCAAATTCATTTACAGTTTGATCCACCATATTTTGTACTTGATCAGGATCCCGAACGTCACAACTAACAGCCAATACCTTCCCCCCGTATTCGCGTAATTCTTCTGCGGTTGAATTAATCACTTCTTGACGACGGCTGGTTATTACCAAATCTGCCCCCAATTCAGCATATCGTGTGGCCATGGATTTCCCCAACCCTGTGCCACCACCAGTAACAATTATTGATTTCTTTTTTAATAATCCTGATTCAAACATGAATATTTTCCTTTTTCATACCCAAATAATCTAAGTCATAGAAACAAAAAAGCCCCGCATTTCTGCAGGGCTTTTTATATAATCATTCAATTGAATAATTAGTTATTGTTGGGGTCGCCGTCTTGGTCACTACTTTGGGCAGCGTAATACTCACCTGGGTCAATCGAGCCATTATTATCTGTATCAACGTCATCAAATTTTTGGTCAAAATCTTCAACGTCATTACCTTCAGGATCTGTACCATACTTATCTC
>JABGZQ010000019.1 GCA_018674655.1 Fidelibacterota bacterium
CTGAAATATGCAAAATCAATTCCGAAAGCAAATCATTTACCGATCAGAATGAAAGGCGCACAATCTAACCAATCGAATTTAGAATGGACTTTACGGGGTCCATATAACGTCGGTGGAAGAACTCGCGGTGTTGTTATTGATAAAATGGATCCGAATACAATTTTAGCCGGGGGTATTTCTGGTGGCATTTGGCGAACAGAAGATCGTGGCCAAAGTTGGGCTAAAATGACTAAAAATCAGCAGCTTCACAGCGTGTCCTCTATTGTTCAGGATCCCAGGGTCGGGAAAACGAATATATGGTATGCTACTACCGGAGAATTGAGAGGGAACTCAGCCGGTGCCCGTGGAGCTCCTTTTCGCGGAGATGGTATTTATAAATCGATTGATAATGGATATAATTGGGAATTGATTTCTTCTACATCCACAAATACACCTGAATTATTTGATAACTATCTCAATTATTCTTGGCGAATAAAAGTGCATCCAACAACGGGTCATGTTTTCACCGCTTCCTTTGGAACCATTTATAAAAGTGAGGATGAAGGGACAACATGGAATGAAATTTTGGGAAATGGTGAGGATCGGTATACAGATTTAACCATGACAAGCAAAGGACTCATGATTGCTGTTTTAGGCGATGAAGAATCAGATGGTCCCATTATGCGTTCTTTAGATGGGGAAACATGGACCAATATTACTCCCACAAATTTTACCACTTCCTTCAGTCGATTAGTAGCTGATATTTCTGAATCAAATGACTCCATTGCCTACTTTATTGGCAATATAAATGATGATCATATCTTTTGGAAATATAAATATGTATCCGATGATGGTTCAGGCACCGGTGGCTCCTGGGAAGACAGAAGTCAATTTTTACCGAATGATTACAATTCTCAAAGTGGATATGACATTCACGTTCGTGTAAGTCCAACGGATGAGAATTTGGTTTATTATGGCGGCACAAATTTATACTACTCAACGGATGGCGTAGCCACGGCATCGAGAAACTTCAAGTTTGGTGGTTATGGCACATCCAATCACCATCCGGACCAGCACGATGTTATTTTATTTCAAAATGAACCCTTTAAAGTGTTGTCTGCAAGTGATGGTGGTGTACATATCATGAATGATCATAATGCCTCGGATAAAAAATGGGAATCATTAAACAATGGCTATGTAACCACCCAATTTTATACCATTGCTGTAGATCCCTCTGGATTTTATCCAGATTTAGTCATGGGAGGAACTCAGGATAATGGTACTTATGAAACGACGGTAAAAGATGTGATGGATCCATGGGAGCAAGTGAATGGTGGTGATGGTGCCTATTGCTCAGTCATTCAGTCTGGCAGAGCCTATATTATGTCATCCCAAAATGGATATACACTTATTAAGGATTATTCAAATCCCTTTGATTGGTCCTTTGGTAATGGGCGCTATAATAATTACTCCTGGGCTTATTTGCATCCACCGGAATTTAATAGGGATGAGGATGCATTGTTTATTAATCCTTTCTATTCTGATCCACTCAATGATCACATTTTATATTATTCTGGTGGCAAATATGTTTATCGAAATAAAGATGTATATTTGAATAAAACAAATTATAAACAACCGGATGGTGGTGGGTCTTATGAAAGTGTACATTGGGAAAAGTTGAGCAAATCATCTATTGGATCAGTGAGTGCTTTTGGTGCCAGTATAACTAAGCCCGCTCACCGGCTTTACTATGGCACTACTTCCGGATACATTTATCGGTTGGAAGATGCCCATGAAAAAGATAAAGCTGTTGAGATTCGAAATAACATTGGTGCATTTGGTTATGTGAGCAGCATATCTGTAGACCCATATGACGGGGATAGGGTCATGGTTAGTTTTTCTAGCTATGAAACGAAAAGTATTTTTTATTCGATTAATGGTGGCGATTCATGGACGGATATAAGCGGAAATTTAGAAGAAAATCCCGGGGGGAGTGGATCTGGACCATCTGTGCGATCAGTCATTATTTTTCCATTAAAAGTTGGCTATCTATATTTTGCAGGAACCAGTACGGGATTGTATTCCACCTCTCAATTGGATGGAGCCAATACGCAGTGGGCTCAGGAAGGGTCTGAAACAATCGGTAATGTTGTGGTTGATATGATTACGGGACGCCCATCGGATGGATATCTGGCAATTGCTACCCATGGGAATGGTATTTATACGACTTTTGTTGATGGTGATTTGTTGGCTGTGACTGATGCAGATATACCGACTGAATTTGAATTAAGCCAGAATTATCCCAACCCGTTTAATTCCACAACAACGATTTCCTTCAATTTAAAACAAGCTGGATCGGTGACTTTAAAAGTGTTCGATTTAATGGGAAAAGAAGTAGCAACTTTGGTGAACAGATATCAAGAATCTGGTGTCCGTCAGGCGATTTGGAGTGGAAAAGATGGCAATGGAAATGTCATGCCCTCGGGGATATATTTTTATCGATTAGAAGTAAATGGATTAGTTCTAACTAAAAAAATGCAACTATTGAAATAGATTTCAGTTTTTAACTTAGGATCTGAGGTAGGATGCACCATTCACATCTACAATACATCCGGTGAGAAAATCATTTCCTTCAGATGCAAGCCACAAAGCAGTTCGTGCTATTTCTTCAGGATCGGCCACACGATTTAGTGGGCTTTGGGCACGAATAGAATCGTCAACCATATCTGCCACACGATCGGTGGCTACAAATCCCGGTGCAATGGTGTAAACGAATATATTGTCTTTTGCCAATGCTTGGGCCATGGATTGTCCTAATGCATTGAGTCCTGCCTTGCTGGCGCCATAGGCTGGAGATTTGGGCTCACCTCGAAAAGCGCCTCTTGATGAAATATTCACAAATTTTCCGCCTCCCTTTTTCTGCATCACTTTCGCCGCACAAAACATAAGATATGCAGGTCCCATGAGGTTGGCGCCGATGGTTCGTTTCCAAATATCCTGCCAATCGTTATAGGAGAGTGAATCAAATTCATATTGTTCAACCACCGCCGCATTGTTCACGACGATATCCACGGTATCCAAGGATTGAATCATGGATTCTATTTCGTGTGGATTTGACAAATCTGCCTGTACGATTTGGCTATTTCCGGATAAAGATGCCTGCGTTTCTTCCGCGCCTGTTTTATTAGTGTTGTAATGGACAATAATTGTCCCATTCGTGTTTGCGAACGCATCACAGATAGCTCCGCCTATCCCCCCGGAAGCACCGGTAACCAGAATGGTTTTTCCTGTAAAATCAATTGTCATGAGATAATGATTTAAAATATTTTGTTAAGGCAAATATTTCAACACCCATTCCTGCTAAAAGGAATATGATTGTAGCGGGTTTGAAAATAGAAATATCAAAAATGACAAATGATGCATAAGCGAGTATGCCAATAATGATTAAATATTTTCCTATGCGGTGAAAGGGACTTGAAAGTTCCATACGGCGGATACTTTTGGGATATTCTTTTTCAACCCATTCATCCAATTCTTTCCTTTCTTCTGTTGATATTCTCATTTGAAAACCCGTTTTAAATTAATACTGATTACAGATAAAGCAATGGCTGCCATTACATCTGCAATGGGCGGTACACCGGGAAAGCCGTAATTCCAGGCCACAACTCCAGACAACCAAATTAAATATACTCTCATAATTTTCCTTTTAAAATGTTTTGAATATGAGATTCCAGAGTCCCCACGGGTTTTTCTATGATGCGCCCGATCTCAATATCCCCCCGATAAAAAATGAATGTAGGTGTGTTGGTAATACCAAAGGTTGCGTAATCCTGAAAATACCCTTTTTTATCTTTGGTCAGTCCGATAATCTCAAAGTTTTCGTAATCATAATATAATTCATCCAGAATCTTGTAAAGCCGGGGAACTTCTCGCTTGCTATCGTGACACCAAGTGCCCATAAATATTTTGATTGAAATTTTCTTTAAGTTGGTTGAATCAAATCCATTCAAATCGGGGTGGTAGGCATCATACTGTTTTGGAAACCAAGTATAAGAATCATGATCTGTAATCAATGATTTAGAGAGGAGTCCAAAATGGTTTCCATCATCAAAAACGACAGTGGGATTATTTTTGGGAATTATTCCGACGCAGCCCAGAAAACAGGCGCAGAAAATGGTTGTAATCTTGAATCTCATGGGGCGGAAATTAAATTGGATTTAATTTCGAACTGGATTTGTTTATTTCGATGGATACTCCAAGATAATGATTAAGGGAAAAATTATCAGTCGCTGAATTTAGATCCCACCGGCGCGCGGTATTTCTGGAAGGGGATCATAAGCAGGTTTTTAATATTGGAATTTTCTTCCGGTGCCATGTGGGTATCAATACCGTAAGTAATTTCATCTATTTTTTTCACGCTTGTAGTGGTTCTTAACAGGTGATCCCAAATGGAAAAAATGTTTCCATAATTACTGTCTGTATGGGGTTGAATGTAATGGTGATGAATTTTATGAAAATATGGCGTAACGATTATGGTGGCAAATGTTTTATCAATTATTGTGGGTACTATAATATTTGCGTGTGTAAGATGAGCAAAAAATGCAGAAAGGGTTTGGTAAATCATGACAACCCCGAATGGTGCACCCGTAACAAGCACTGCCAATGCAGTAAACAATAACCGAATTACACTTTCTCCTGGGTGATGGCGCAACCCACTAGAAACATCAATATATGGATCAGTATGGTGAATGAGATGGAATTTCCATAACCATTTTACTTTATGTTCAATCCAGTGCACCAACCATGCACCGACAAAATCTAACAACAATATTCCCAAAATTATTTTTAACCATAATGGAACCATGAATATATTTAAGATGCCCGTGGAATTAGCTTTGTTGTAGTCTGCAGCCAATAAAATAAGTGAAGCACCAGCGAAGTTGATAACCAACGTTGTTAATGTAAAGAATAGATTCAGTAATATATGTTTTAGCTTATTATACTCGAATCGAAAATGTGGAATCCCCATTTCTACAATAAGAAAAAAAACAAAGCCCGATACAAGATAGATCGATCGAGTTGATGCGGGGATTGTTTCAAAAAATTGAATTATATTTTCCATTTGGTCCTTTTTTTATGGGTGGAGACTAAAGAACTGGGGGGACTTTAACAAATAAAAAACTGGGATTAAACGTAATGACTATTGGGCTCTTTATCTACCAAGACTCTAAAAGATTGAATGAGTGATTTTTCGTATTTTAATTTCTTAAATATTTAATAATTCCACCGATAATACTCACAGCAATTTCTGGTACAGTTTGGGCATGAATATAAATACCCACAGGTGCATATACGCGCGATAAATCTGTATTGGTAAATCCTTCATCTAATAATCCTTCAGCAAGCAGTTTCCACTTACGTTTACTACTTACAAGGCCGATCCAGCGAATATCAGACTTAAGGAGCCAACGAATTAAAGTTAAATCGTGATGATGACCACGAGTGGCCACCAAAGCAAGGTCAGTCGATTGTAGTTTGAGTCCGCCCATGTGCATATCAACTTCTTGAAATGATCTATTGAGTGCATATGGGAATCTTTCTAACGATACAAATGACTTTCGATCATCATGAATAGTTATATCGAGTTCAATATAATGAGCCATTTCGGCCACAGCTTTGCCTACATGCCCACCGCCAAAAATATGTAAAATAGGGTTGGGAGAAATAAACCTAAATAATTGAATACAATCATCAAAGTGGAAGGATTTATTTTTTCGAATTTGGGTTAATTCTTGAATAAATGGATCTTTATGTTGGCCACTATTTTTGATATTTTGTCTTGAAATTTCTTTTGATGAAAGATGAAATGTGGTTAGCCAAGATTGTTCTGTATTAAAATCATTTATTTGATTAAAAAAGGATTGGACCTCTCTCGTAAATGGCTCAACAGCGACTTGGACTGTTCCGCCGCAAAGTCCTCCATCCTTAGATAAATCATTGTTTGTGAAATCAAAAGGATCCAAAGATGTTTGATTACTATTTAAAGCATCGAGAGCCCGTTCAATAACTTCTTTTTCCATCGTGCCACCACCGATTGTACCTACCGTTTCACCTGATTTGCACACCAACATCATTGGGTAATCTTTTCGAGGAACAGAGCCCTTCCACTCCATAACGGTACAAAGGGCACAGGACTCATTAAAATCAAATTCAATTAGTTTTTTATAAAAATGTTTTTCCATGCTATCATTTAGTTAAGAATGATTGTTTAAATAAATGAGGACAGCTTCTAAGCCTGCTCGACCTAAACTACGTGCTTTATCAGATAGCTGGTTGTAATCTATATCCGCACCACGAGGGTCAATATCTGCAACTTTTAATCCAGGTGTCATTGAAACAGATGGGTGAATTAGTCCCCGTACCATACCCGAGAAAGGTGCTTTAATTGGAATAGTATTATTAATCGAGCCCAAGCATTGTCCTTCTTCAACCATGTCGCCAATTGTACAATGCCAAATTATTGTCCCCATATTTTTTGCATAAATCACCCGTCTACTTGATTCACCACCTAAAGCTCCGGGTACACCCGTATCCATTTTGGTTGTTCCATCTGTTACTAATTTTCCTAAATAATGTCCACGCATTGTTTCAATGCATACATGACAATTCGAATAAGTTGAAAATCCAGGGCCATACCCAACAAACAAATCAGCCCAATCTCTAAAATCTTCATTATAAGTTTTAATCATTCTGGCATCAATAACAATTTTAGGAGAAAGCGTTAATATTTCATCAGGAGTATCCAATAATAAAGGAATAAAAGAAGATTGGTTGCCATTTTCATACTGATCAATCTCCATGTGTTTAGAATGAATTCCCATTACGGAAGTTTCACTATCCACAATGGCATCACTAAAAGTCACGGTTCGTCTTATTGCTAACGGAGGATTAATTTCACTTAATAAAATATTGAATCCCGATTTAAATAATGATATTGCAACGGCACTTCCTATTTCACCGGCACCTCTGATCCAAATAACATTATTTGAATTAATGCTCATTTAAATAAATATCTCAAGATTGATTTTCCTATCTGTTGAAGGGATTAAAGATACATTAAAATAATATTTACCCATTAAGATTTTCCCACCATTTATTTTTGATACTCCCATAAAATACTTTACCAATATTTTGTGTTGCAATTTTTTCTGCCAATAATTTTGCCCGCGTAGGGAATGCATCGGCTTTGTTGATAAAGAAGGATTTTGAGATAGAATCAGGAATCTTGGATAAATATCCTCTTTCACTTGTAACAACTTTTGAAATAAATGGTGCATCGATACGGGTATCTTTATTTATGGACCATAAGGATTGGAATAAATCCGGACGATGGATTTTCCCATCACTTA
This sequence comes from Fidelibacterota bacterium, assembly GCA_018674655.1. Taxonomy (GTDB): domain Bacteria; phylum Fidelibacterota; class Marinisomatia; order Marinisomatales; family TCS55; genus TCS55. The sequence continues at coordinate 7,389 of JABGZQ010000019.1, forward strand.
ATTTCGTATCAACAGCATCGGCCCCTACAACAATAATGGTATGGGTGGTGAAAGGGGGTATGTTTGGGTCATGATGATTATGGGATTTTAGAGGTAAACCTCGCGCACCATCAGCTTCAAAGATACAAATATTAGTTTGTGCTATCCATGACTCTAATTCATTTGAACTAAAGCCAATAAATTTGTCCTCACGGATCTTTTCCTTCATTAAATATAATGGATTATTATTTAATAATAATGGCAATATGCTTTCACTTGGTTTTGCAAATTGAATAGGAAAAGAATCTGAAGGACCTGCCTTAACAATAGATGTAAGCAAAACTTTCTCAAATTTCATGGAGCATTCATGCCCAATTTGGTGGAGTAATGAAGTTTTTCCTCCTCCACCAAAAATAGCAATTGCCGATGCGTCTCGATTATATGAATCAATGGGGATAATTGGGAGAAAATTCATAATATAAATTAAGGCAATTTACTGTCAGTAGGTTTTGGAATTTTATCTGTAATATTTTAACTTCTCGGCACATATGTATCCATTCAGGAATGGAATAAAGGGCTGGTCGTTCAATCAGCCCTTTTTTTGGGTCTAATTTGAAAAAATGTGTAGATTCATGAAATTCTGGAAAATATAGAAATAATTAGTCAAATACCTTTTGTGGAGATATTATGGATATAATTCGAAGAAGAATATCCTTTGATGAAATACCTTTAGACAAAACTCAAATCAAAATACCAAGACACTATGAATCAAATCTCAATTAATGAATTTATTGCAGGGATACCGAAAGCGGAACTCCATTTACATATCGAAGGCACATTTGAACCGGAACTCATGTTCAAAATTGCACATCGAAATAATATTCCAATTAATTATTCATCTGTAGACGATCTTAAAAAAGCTTACAATTTTAATAACCTTCAAGAATTTCTTGATATCTATTATGCTGGTGCCAGTGTTCTCATAAAAGAACAGGATTTTTATGATTTAACCTGGGCCTATCTCACCAAAGTTCATAAACATAATATAGTCCATACAGAAATATTTTTTGATCCACAAACCCATACGGATCGTGGTGTTTCTTTTGAAACGGTTATACACGGTATCCACAATGCTTTGGAAGATGGAAAAGAAAAACTCGGTATCAGTTCCCAATTAATTATGTGCTTTTTACGGCACTTGGATAAAGAATCTGCAGTTAAAACATTAACCCAAGCATTGCCCTATAAAAAGTGGATTACAGCGGTGGGATTAGATTCATCTGAACTGGGAAATCCACCATCAAAATTTGAGCGTGTGTTTTCTAAAGCGATCGATGAAGGATTTATTACAGTTGCCCATGCAGGAGAAGAAGGACCTGCAGATTATATATGGGAAGCTGTCAATCTGTTGAAAGTTTCCAGAATTGATCATGGAAATCGATCTCTTGATGATGATCAATTAATAAAATTCCTTGCAGAAAAACAGATTCCATTAACGATTTGTCCATTATCAAATATTGAATTAAAAGTGGTTGATGATTTGAAAAATCACCCATTGCTTGAATTGATGGATGCGGGATTAATGGTTACCATTAACTCCGATGATCCAGCGTATTTTGGTGGGTACATGAATGAAAATTACTCTCGAATCGCATCCGCATTAAAATTATCAAAAAAACAAATTACAGAGCTTACAATAAACAGTTTCAAATCCAGTTTCTTACCTAACAGCGATAAAGAAAAAATGATTAGAAAAATTGAAGAGTATTATCAAAAAAATAACAATTAACAGATGAGTATACTGGGTAAATCTATCAACCGACCCGATGCACCGGGCAAAACAACAGGGAAGACTCGGTTTTTAACCGATATTGCTGTTGATAATATGGCGCATGGAGCACCGGTTTATTCATCTATTCCATTTGGTGAATATACAAGTATTGATTTGTCTAAAGCAAAAAAAGTGGATGGGTATATTGATTTTGTTTCTGCAAAAGATATTCCTGCTGAAAACCAAATTGGAGTCATTGTCTCAGACCAACCGCTCTTTGCAGATAAAACAGTTCGATTCATTGGTGATAGCATTGGATTGGTTGTGGCTGAAACACATGAAGCCGCAATTGAAGCCGCCAAAGCTGTGTCCATCTCATACGCAGAAAAAACACCCTATTATACCATTGATGAAAGCAGAGATGCTGAAGACAATTTTATTGATGAATCCAATTTGGCTTGTCACCACAAAGTAAGAAAAGGCGATATCCAAAAAGGCTTTGTGGAATCTGATCAAATCATTGAAGCGCGATTTAAAACACCATACCAGGAACATTATTATTTAGAACCCCAAGCATGTATTGCATCATCCAATGGTTCTGATAAAATGAAAATATTAGGATCACTCCAATGTCCGTTTTATATCCAAAAAGCTATCGCGCGAGTGTTTGATTGGCCCTATGAGAACATATTAGTGGAACAAGCGCCAACCGGCGGTGCATTTGGGGGCAAGGAAGATATTCCATCAGAAGTCTGTGCTCGTGCAGCTGTAGCTGCTATGAAAATTAATCGTCCCGTGAAAGTAGTTTACACACGTCATGATGATGCACAACTCACCAGCAAGCGACATCCATTTCAAATGAATTACAAAGTGGGCGTTAAGAACGACGGAACATTGGTTTCGGCTGAAATATTATTAGAAGAAAATGCAGGTGCTTATGCCACGTTATCCACGGTGGTTTCTTATCGATCATGCGCACAAGCCATGGGCCCATATGTAATTCCAAATATTCATGTTGATTCCAATTCATATCTTACCAATTTACCTACAACCGGTGCTTTTCGTGGATTTGGTTCTCCCCAAGCGGCATTTGGCCATGAACGTATGATGGACGTGATTGCAGATGAATTGGGTATAGAACCCATGGCGTTAAGACTAAAAAATGTTATTAGACCAGGAGATCAAACGCAAACAGCGCAGGTATTGAATGAAAGTGTGGGTGCAGAAGAGACCATACAGGAAGCGGCTAAACTTGCAAAATGGGATATATTTAATCCAACAAAAGATAGCCGTTATAAATATGGGTTGGGCATGAGTTCTATTCATTATGGGAATTGTCTCGGCGCTGCTGGGTGGCATATGGATGGGTCTGGTGTGAATATAAAATTATTCCCAGATGGAAATGTTCATGTGGCTTATGGTTTGGTAGAAATGGGGCAAGGTTCTGAAACAGCGGTACGCCAAATGACAGCTGAAGCCATGGGTATTTCCATGGATAGAATAACTGTGCTACCCACAAATTCAGCTCAAGTACCAGATAGTGGTCCTGCTGTTGCAAGTCGAAATGTTGTAATGACCGGTAATGCCATTCGAAATGCCACTAAAAAAATTCTTCCTGTTTTGAAAAATTCTGCTGCAGAATGGATGAGTTGTTCAATCGATGATATATCCATTAGTAATGATATAATAAATGATCGTTCTTCGGGGACAGAAATTCAATTCCATGAATTATGTGACTATATGGGTAAAACACAAACGGATATGGAATTCACGGGCTGGTGGCATACGCCTGAGTTGGATTATGATGCCACTACAGGAATTGGAGAAGCATATTTCTCATATTCCTTTGCGACTCAAATTGCCAAAGTAAAAGTGGACACTTTAACAGGTTTGGTTGATGTAGAAAATATTTATGCAGCTTATGATGTGGGAAAAGCCATTAATCCATCTGGTATAGAAGGACAAGTAGAAGGCGGATCAGCTCAAGGTATTGGTTGGGCAACAACAGAAGATTTCAAAATAAAAGATGGAAAAGTTCAAACGCCAAATTTAACCACTTATTTATTGCCAACAGCCTTGGATAGTGCCGATGTGGAAACGACGATTGTAGAAAAACCCGAACCTGAAGGTCCTTGGGGAGCAAAAGGAATTGGCGAACCAAGCATAATTCCTACTGCGGGCGCGGTGGCAAATGCGGTGAGTAATGCCATTGGCATTCAAATGAATGAAATTCCACTCACACCGGAACGCGTTTTAAATGCATTAAATGGAAAATAATATGAGAACTTTATTAAATAATTGTCGAATTGTTAATCCTTACGGAGAAATGCCATTTATGGAAAATGGATCCATTCTTATTGAAGATGGGATTATTAAAGAATTGGGAATATTGGACCCAACCATTCAAGTGGATGAAACGGTTGATTTATCTGGGGAAACCGTTTTGCCTGGAATGATTAATGCGCATGCTCATTTATATTCAGCTTTGGCGGTAGGAATGCCCTTTCCAAAGGGGAATCCAACCAATTTTACCGAAGTGTTGGAGCAAGTGTGGTGGATTTTAGATTTAGCTTTAGATAAAGACAGTACCCGAGCTTCCTATGAATCAGGATTGATCGATCATTTACGTCATGGTGTAACGACAGTGATTGATCATCATTCCAGTCAATCATTTGTTAATGGTTCATTGCAACTTCTTGTAGAAACTGCAGAAAAATTAGGACTCAATATTTCTGGTGCATTTGAAATGACAGATAGAAATGGTGATAAAATATTTCAAGATAGTTTAGAAGAAAATCTTACTTTTCATCGATCTTTTATCCAATCGGACACCGTTCGACCATTAATTGGGTTACATGCTTCATTTACCTTGTCTGATGAATCACTACAAGCAATCTCTGATGCATTGAAAAATGAATCACATTGGGGAATTCATATTCATACAGCTGAAGATAAAGCAGATCAATTGGATGCTGTAAATCGAGGTTATAAATCCACATTGGATCGGTTGAATCATTTTGGATTATTGAACAAGAACAGTCTTGTTATTCATGGCATTCATTTTGTTGAAGAAGATTTAAAAATTATTAAGGATACAGGAGCAATGTTGGTCCATAATCCATCATCTAATTCGAATAATCGAGTGGGAATGACACCCAATGAAACGATTCAACAATGTATTTCAGGTTTAGGCACGGATGGAATGCAAGGGAATATGTTAGCTGAAGCTAAAGAAGGTACACTTATTAGAAGCGGGCACCTTGCAGGGGGTGAAACCAATGTGAATTATGCTGAATTGCTCTTCAATAATAACCCTGAAATAGCATCGAATCTTTTTGGAAGAAAAATTGGGAAACTTGATCCTGGATATGCAGCTGATTTGGCTATCTTCGATTATACACCCAGAACTGACTTTAATGAGAATAATTGGATTGGTCATACCTTATTTGGAATGGAAACCCCAAGTGATGTTATGACAAATGGAATTTTTAGAATTAGAAATAATGAATTCATTGAAATTGATGAAAAAGATATATTAAGCAATGCAGAAAAACAATCACAACAATTGTGGCAAAAAATGGAAAAGATTTTATAGCCACAAAGTAAGCGAAGAAACACGAAGTAAAAATGAAATGATAAAAATTCAACCCAATTTGTCCCCCTGTAATAGGGGATCAAGGGGGTATTATGAATGGAAGATTGAATTACTTTGTGTCTCTGAGTCTTTGTGGCAGAAACAAAAATAGGAATACGAAAAGAATGAACATACAAGATCAATTAAAAGCGATATCTCAACTGGATATTAGCGGGTATGGAAAAGATTTTTTACTCACATGGGATAAGTCGGACGATGAAATTAAAGCAACATTATATTTAGCGGAATTATTCAAAGAAATGCACAAGCAAGGGTTAACCTATAAATCGTTTGATGCGGGATTAGCATTATCTATTTTCCGTGATAATTCAACACGAACCAGATTTAGTTTTGCTTCAGCAGCCAATGCGCTTGGATTAGAAGTGGCAGATTTAGATGAAGAAAAATCACAAATTGCTCATGGTGAAACTGTGAGAGAAACAGCCAACATGATTTCATTTATGACAGATGTTATTGGAATTCGAGACGACATGTTTTTGGGAGAAGGAAATACCTATATGAGAGAAGTGGCAGAAGCGGTTCAAACCGGGTATGAAGAAGGGACGCTTCATCAACGTCCTGCTTTGGTGAATTTGCAGTGTGATATTGATCATCCAACCCAAAGTATGTCTGATTTAGCCATGTTAAAACATACGTTTGATTCTTTGGATAATTTAAAAGGGAAAAAAATTGCTATGACATGGGCCTATTCTCCAAGTTATGGAAAACCACTTTCAGTTCCCCAGGGAATCATTGGGCTGATGACTCGCTTTGGCATGGATGTAACATTGGCGCATCCTGAAGGATATGGACTCATACCAGATGTGGTGGATTTAGCGGGAAAACAAGCTGTCGCCAGTGGTGGATCATTTTCAGTGAGTAATGATATGACCGAAGCATTTCAAGATGCAGATATTGTATATCCGAAATCGTGGGCACCATATGACGTAATGGGGCAACGAACAGAATTGCTTAAAGAAGGGGATAAAGCTGGATTAAAGTCTCTTGAACAAGAAGCATTAGCCAATAATGCAAAATATACTGATTGGGAATGCAATGAAGAAAAAATGGCTGCGACTAAAGATGGAAAAGCACTATATATGCATTGCCTACCTGCAGACATTAGCGATGTTAGTTGCGAAAAAGGTGAAGTAAGTAAATCTGTATTTGATCGTTATAGGAAAGATACTTATATCGAAGCCAGTTATAAACCTTTTGTCGTAGCGTCCATGATGTTTTTGGGCCGGTTAAATAATCCAATAGAAAAATTAAGTGGGCTTGTGAATAATAGTAAGAAGCGATTCTAAAATGAAAACGTATATAACTTCCAAGTTCGCGAAGGAACGCAAAGAAAAAAATAATCTAAAAATCTCTTTTTGTGAATATTGCGCCTTTTGCGGCAATGAAATTTTTTTATCATGATTAACGGGAAAAAACTGGTTGTTATTGCTTTAGGTGGCAATGCCATTAAAAAAGCTGGGGAAGAAGGGACTGCTGAAGACCAATTCCGTAATGTTTCAATTTCTTGTGAGCAATTGGTGAAAATGAATAAACAGGATTATTTGATGGTGTTGACCCATGGGAATGGTCCCC
>JABGZQ010000085.1 GCA_018674655.1 Fidelibacterota bacterium
ATGAGTAAAAAAACTATATATAAATATTTTCCCACCAAAGAAGATCTTGTAGAAAAAAGTGTAGCATTGTTTTATTATGTCATTGAAAAAAAGTTAAAAAAACTCATAAAAAATGAACCCAACCCTGCATTGCAATTTGTAAAAGTGATGGAATTTGTAATGGGGCATATCTCTATGATTTCAATTGAAAAACTTGCAGATTTAAAAATGCGATTTCCAGCTGTTTGGGAAAAAATGGAAATATTTAGGCTCGACCGTCGTGACGATTTTTATATTATTTTATCTGAAGCCCAAAGCCAAGGATTCGTCAGAAAGGATGTAGATATAAAAATTATTGCAACACTTTATATGAACATTATTAATTCAACATTTCAACCGGAATTTTTTCTGTCAAATAATTTGGCGCCATCCGATGCGATTCAACATTTTCTAAAAATGGTCACGGGTGGTTTATTCACGGAGGATGGCATAATGTATACTAACGAACTATTTGATAATAAATAAGGACAAAAATTGATGAGTCAGGCAAATAACAAATATTCGAATCACCCAATCCGTAGATGGCTTATTGCCCAAAGTTTAGACCATTCCTGGCGAACAATTATTTTATCGATTCTCGCAACCCTAATGTTGGGGTCGGGAATGCAATTTTTTACTATTGATGATGATTTGATGAAAATGATGCCAAAAGAATTGGACTCCAAAAAGTCTTGGGATATGATTCAAGATGAATTTGGGAGCACAGAAGTCATCTTTATTTCCTTTGGCAAATCTGGAAAAAATATTTTCAATCCAAATGCCATGGCTACTTTATGGGACTTAAATGAAGCACTTGCCACATCAAATGATGTTGAAGAGGTTATGTCAATATCCTCTTCAACGCGGATGGATAGTGAGGATGGGTTTATGGAAGTGGATGACCTTCAACCCAACCGTGACTTGTCAACAGCTGAAGTAAAAGAGATCAAGCAGTATTTAAATAATAATCCAGCCTTGAAAAAAAGAATGATAAGTCAAAATGAAGACTATTTAGTGATGATGGTTCAGCCATATGATAATATTGGTGCTGATAAATTCCGCAATACTGTCGTAGAAATTACCGATCCAATTCTGGAGGAATATGAGGTGCATTATGGTGGGCAGGCGTATGTGACCGGTACCGTACCTGAACTTATTCGTGTTGATGTGCAATCTCTAATGAAATTTGGTATCATCATCATGATAGCGGTTCTCCTATTAAACCTTAGAAGTATATCTGGTGTTGCCATGGTATTTATGGTCATAGGAATGTCTTTAGTTGGGATGATGGGATTTATGGGTTGGGTATATAAGATTACAGGTTCGGACCGATTTCTATTTACGATGGTCCAAACATCTATGCCGATTATTTTATTGACGATAGCCAATTCAGATGGCGTCCATGTAGTGTCCAAATATTTTAAAGAACTCCGATTGAAACAGGACCATCGTGTGGCATTGATATCTACAATGGATTCATTATTGATACCCATATTTTTAACGAGTGTTACAACAGTCGCAGCATTTATGACCATGGTTGCATCTCCATTGGAACCGTTAATTGGTTATGGGTTTACAATTGCTGCAGGAATTATTTGGGCATGGTTTTTGAGTTCGCTCATGCTACCGGCAGTTATGAGTTTGAAAAAATGGGATATGACATCAAATGCAATTTCGAATCCAAGTATATTTGAAAGGTCCATTAACAAATTGGGCAAAGTTGTTCTAACGCATCCAAAATATGTTTTTTCTAGTGGCGCAATTTTCGTCATATTTGGCATATTTGGATTGTTCAAGATAACCGTAGATGCCAATATCGCAAACTTTTTTAAGCCCGGAACTGAAATACGGGATAGTATGGATTTTATGGATGAACATCTAACCGGCACCATGGATCTTCGAATTCGAATGGAAGGGGATATGAAGGATCCTGAAGTGTTATCGGATATGGCGCATTTGCAAAAATTTGCAGAAGATAATGAAAAGGTTAAAACCAGTTTTTCGATTGCAGATATTGTGAAACAAATGCATAAAACAGTCATGGACGATGACCCATCTTTTGAAACAGTTCCAGATTCTCGAGATAAAATAAATAATTTATTCACCATGTATTCTATGTCTGGAGATCCCGAAGATTTTTCATCCTTGGTTGATTACGACTATGAAGTTGGGTTAATTACTGCATTATCTACCAATATGCTCACAGAAGAAGTATTTGCATATACGCAGGAATTAAATCAATTCTCTAAAGAAAATATTCGTTCAAATGTGAAAATGAATATTACAGGTATGATAGTTGTGATACGTGATTTAATCATAATGATTGTTAATTCAACAATTTTTAGTATTACCTTTTCCTTAATTATTATTGGTATAATTTCGTCTATATTTTTCAAACGGATTCTCTGGGGTGTTTTGGCGGTGATACCATTGACTTCTGCGGTTATTATTAATTTTGGATTTATGGGTTATTTTGGTATAGAACTCAGCCATATTACGGCTATTCTCTCATCGATTATTATCGGAGTGGGGGTGGATTTCGCTATTCATTATGTTGCCCAGTTTCGGCGACTTTCCCGGACAGTAAGCCCTGAAGACTTGAGTCAGGAAGTTGTTGACGATGTGGGCTATGCTATCATCCTTGACGCCGGCTCTAATATGGGATTTGGTGCCTTATTATTTTCTGCATTTTTACCGGTCAAATATATTGGAGGACTCATGGTGTTTGCAATGGTGTCCACATCCTTAGGTACACTGACTGTTTTAGCCGCATTAACGGAATTACTTAAAAAGAGATTGATCGAAAAGGGGAAATAACATGAAAAGAATAATTACAATATCTGTTCTTGCATCATTATTGATGGGGCAATCGGGAATTGAAATTGCCAAAATGGTTGATGAGAAATTGTCTCCAAAGGATATGTCGAATAAAACGAAAATGGTTCTTACAAACTCGAAAGGTAAAACCAGAGCAAATACCATGATTTCAAAAACAATGGACGGAAATAAAAAACAGATTATTTGGTTTTTAGAACCGAAAGACGATAAAGGTGTGGCATTTCTTAAAATTGAACATGATGACAAAGATGATGAAATGCGAATGTGGCTGCCAGCATTTAAGAAAATTCGCCGTATTTCCTCTAAGAAAAAAGGAGATTCATTTATGGGATCTGATCTCAGTTATGAGGATATGAGCAGTAGAGATTTGAAAGATAATGATCATAACAGGTTAGACGACGAAATCATTAATGGAAAAGATTGTTTTGTTTTGGAAGTACAGCCAAAAAAAGAGGCGAAATCATCTTACTCCAAACATATTTCGTGGATAGAAAAATCATCTCTAATGGCTATAAAGGAAAATTCGTACGACAAACGAGGTCAACTCAAAAAGAAAAAAGAATTTTCCCACAAACTACTGAAAGGATATTATTTAATGGATAGGGTTTTCGTGGAAGATGTTCAAAAAAAGCATACAACCGAAGTTTCATTTGAAGATATAAAAGTGGATATGGGAATTAAAGAAAATCTATTTCAAGAAAAAAATCTAAAACGAATGCCAAGGAATTAAGAAGGGGAGTGGCTGGAATGTCCAATCTCTTCACATAACTAAATATGAAAAAAATATCATTAATATTATCATTATTCTCATTTATAAATGCACAACTAAACTTTTCAGGTGAACTCAATCCTTTGGTGATGACGCGTACCTCGGATCAATCCCAAATTAACCTGCCTTTTCGAATCATGTCCTTGGATTTAGGATATACAGTTGGATCTTTGGATATAAAAACTGTGTCAGCTGTGGAATATCGATATGATAGTTCAAAATCCACTTATGACCTTCGGGAAGTCTACTTTGCCTATTACCCTGAATGGGGCGAGGTCAAATTCGGGAAACTGATTCATGTCTGGGGTACAGTCGATGGCAACAATCCCACCGATAATTTGAACCCCTATGATTATTACTATTTGTTCAAACAGGGAGTTGGACAAAAAATCAGCACATGGTCTTTTATGTCAAAATTTTATTTTGGGAATTACCAGATGGAAGGCATCCTTATCCCAAAGCATGAGATTAATAGAATTCCCTATGGTGAAAACGATTATCCTCTGGCATTACCAATAGAACCAAAAATCGAATACCCGGTTCAAGATGAAATAGAAATTGGTATTCGGTTTCAAACCTCAATTGGTGAATCAGATTTTGGCGTTTCAATTTTTAAGGGGAATGATCGTACACCGAGTATTTCAACCATTAAGTATTATCCTTCAGATACCGATATCCCTGACAGTTATGAGAAAATAATTCCCCAAATGGGATATAGGGCTACAACGGTATGGGGATTGGATTTTGTCACTTTCATTGGGGATTTCACATTGCGTGCAGAAGGAGCCATATTCAAAACACAATCTTCAATACTTAAATTGGATCTTATTAAAATCCAGACCAACCTTTACGAATTACACCAAGATATTGTTTATTCTCAATTTGTTCTTCAAGGCGAATATACCACAGCCTCTGATATAAATTTAGCTGCACAATTAATTGGCAATAAAGTTGGGGAAGAGAATTATGAATGGTACCATTCTTTGTCTAATGAATTAGTGAATTTTCCTAAATTCAATAACTTTCGTCCCGGAATGGGAACGCCATTTGCAATGTTTTCTGAGTTGGCCCTGACTCTCAGTTCATCCGGTGTGTTAATGGATGATCGCTTGGAATTAAAAGGGAATGCTATGATTAATTTGGACAAAACAGGTACAATGTTCAGTGCTTCGGTTGGATATTCTCCCTGGATGAATTGGAAATTCGAATTGGGGCTTGTCCAGTTTAAAGGTGATAAAGATGATTTAGAAAATGCATTTACAAAAATGGAAGATTTCTCTCACACAAAACTGGGACTTTACTACAACTTTTAATCCCTTAAATTCTGGTATGATTAGACATGCCAAAATCCTTTTTTTACTTATAAGCAGTTTTTTATTGGCCCAGCCATCCGCCCGTTCTGTTATGGAAAAAATGGATCAAATTCAAAAACCAATGGATGTTCAAACGCATCTCAAAATGACTTTAATCTCGTTAAAGAATGGTAAAGAACGGCGTAGATCCAGGGAGTTAACCAGTATAGAGAAACGATATGAGGATGGTCGGTATGATAAAAAATCCCTATTATTGTTTTCTCAACCCAAAGAAGTAAAGGGTACCGGTTTTCTCACATGGGATAAGGTAGGCATAGCGCCAGATGACCAATGGCTATACCTCCCTGCCCTAAAAAAAGTGAAACGGATTAGGACTAATGAGAAAGGCCGTAGTTTTATGGGCACGGACTTCAGTTATGAAGACCTATCTGGGAGAGACTTAGATGCGGATAAATATGAGTTGTTGGGGGTGGATATAATCCATGGAACGGATTGCTATAAGATTCGAGCGAATCCAATAGAAAAAGGATCCCAATACAGTTGGCGAATCCTTTGGATTGACAAAACACATTCACTAATGAAACGGGTGGAGTTTTTTAATAAAAAAGAGATGGTATTTAAAATATTGGATATTCCTGATCATGTAAAAAATGGAGACTATTGGACTGCCACTAAAATGATTATGAAAAACCTAAAAAATAACCATTCCACAGAACTGACAGTTCTAAAGATCAAATATGACCAAGACTTAAAAGATAATGTATTTACAGAAAGTTATTTAAAGCGAAACTAGGATTTGAATTCGAGAATGAGGATGAAACCAATGTCATCTGTATTTGCCTTTCAGTAAATTATTTTATGCAAGAATTTTCCAACCCATTACAGCGATAACTGCGTAAAATAGATTACTCAGCATATGGATTGCAATTGCCATTTTCAAGGATCTTGAATGCATGAAAATCCATCCCCAGGCGATACTATAGATAAAATACATTGGCCATAAAATCGTTGGACCATGACCGGCCATAAACAATAATGAAGTTATCAAAATAGCACCCCATTCTGGCATTCGTCGTGCGAATGCGGATTGCAGATATCCTCTGAATATAACTTCTTCCATAACCGGTCCGACAATGAGTGCTAATACAAAAAAGCCTGCCATCCCAATAATGGAACCAGTTTCTCGGATATAGGCAAACATTTGAGATCCACCCCCAATAATACCCACTTGACCCACTATGGGTAAAATTATTGATCTATAAATCCAAGCTAGAAAGTGCGTGGAAATTAATAATAGAAATACCAGCATTACCGATTGGCTGGCTTTGACAATACTTTGTTGCAGTCCAATTTGAGGTAAAAAAGACGGACCAAATCGGCGTATATCAGTCCAAACCCAAATCAATGTAATGATTCCTCCAACCAGCACAGATATCAGTCCAATCATTTGAGTATCAACTTGGACGAATTTGAATCCAAATGAGATGCCCAACCCGACCAGTGCCTGGCTCGCAAACATAATTAATAGTGCAAGAAATCCTCTTTTTACAGTCAACCTGTATGGTTGACTTGAACTAGCTTGTGGAGTAGCCATTTGTATTTAGTTTTTAATTTTTATATCCGATGGAGTCGAATGGATTAACTATAGTTGTGGTGATGTTTTTCAAATGAGCGCCAATTCGTTTTAAATATCGTGCATATAGTGCAACCGCTGCTGTTTTCGAGGCTGAACCAAAATCGGTATTACCCTTTAAAATATTATTAACTATGTCATCTGATTTACCAGTCATTTGTTGGCGATATTTTTCCATCAATGATTGTGCAATATCCGCATCTTGTGTATGGATAGCTTCAATTGTTTTGTCAAACCGATTTTTAACTTCATTCTCAATTAATGTCAAATCGTCACTAATATCTTCAGCTACAATTTGGTTTGGGTGATTGATTGCCAAATCAAGAATATTTTTACAATAATCTCCTATTCGTTCAATATCTATTACCATGTTAATGAGAATCATTCCATTGGCCATGTCGGTCGTATTTTGTTCTACTGCATAATGGGTTAATACTTTTCGGCGGACCTCCTGTTGGAATGCGTTGATTTCACGATCACGCTTTTTTAATGCCTTCAGCGTATCGATATTTTCACCCTTACGAAGGTATGTTAAAGCTTGATTAAATATTTCGCGGGACAATTCCATCATTTCGAAAGAACGATCCCAAGCTTGGGAAAGCAGATCTTCAGCTTTCCATAATGTAATGATATTTTTTATTATTGCCATTTTGTTACCTCACTATGAAAATTAGGGTTAAGGGGATTAAGAAGAAAACCACAAGAATGTAAACCATCGGTACCATCCGATTACGCACGGCTATAGCCGCAAACTTTTCCGACATTTTAATCGGGATATTTCGAATTTTTTCTATAGGCCAGATAAGAAGAATACCATAAATATTGAATGCTAAGTGACCAAATGCCACGGCCAGAGGCGCATGGGTCCCTGCAACCAAACTGGCCAATAAGGCCGTGATGGTCGTACCAATATTTGCCCCAAGCGTATAGGGGAAAATTTGCCTCAATTGAAGAATGCCAGCACCAGCCAAAGGGACCATCAGGGAGGTGGTAATCGAACTGCTTTGAACGAGGATGGTGATAAAAACGCCAAAGCCCATGGCCCGAAGCCAAGTTTTAAAAATGTGTGAATCAAAGAAAGCTTCCAATCTTTCCATGACGAGACTACGGATTAAAATAGTTAAAAATCGTAAAGAGATAAATAATAGGATTAATGCGGCGAAAATAAGCAACCAGTTATGGTTGATTATATCCTGCATTTGGAAGAAATCTTTAATGGCATCAACGGCTGGCTTTGTCATCATTTTGACTGGACTTTTAAATGTAAATGTTCCTGCACCCAAAAAGAGGCTGGCCATCCAGTTGGCTGTCTTGCTGATAACTCCAAAATACAGTTGAAGCGGGAATAGGATTAATACAGATAAAACATTAAAAAAATCATGGACAATCGAAGCCTCAAAAGCACGTCGGAATTCATTTTTGTTAACGATATGTCCAAGGGAAACGATTGTGTTCGTAATACTGGTTCCGATATTGGCACCCATGATATATGGGATAGCTGTAGCCACAGCGATCATTGGATCTTCCCCAAAAGTGCCTGCAGCCACCATGCCCACCACAATGGATGTTGTGGTAGAAGAACTCTGGATTAAACTGGTGGCGAGAATGCCGATAAATAATCCAATGATTGGTGCGGCATTCCCGCTCATGAGTTGTTCTGCAAATCCTCGCCCAAGCCCCTTGAATCCTGCGCCGATCATACCAATACTGACTAGAAATAGATAAAGAATTGCCAAGATGCCGACAATCTTAATATAATTGATAAAAATAAGTTTAGTCGATTTTTCTATTGAGTTCATTTAATGAATAGATTTTGAGCCCGAAATTTAAATAGGAAAAATTAAAATACTCAAAAAAAAAGGGGCGATGCATAACACATCACCCCTAGCGTATTCTATTTTTATCTCAGATTTAATTCCGCAGTGGTTTTCCCTTTTTCAACATAAACCGTATCCGATCTTGTGAAAGTTGTTCCCCCGCTAATGAAACAAAGGCTTCCCTTTCAATATCTAAAAGATATTGTTCGTCAACAGATTTTGTTAATCCTGCTTTATCTCCTCCGGTCAAAACATAGGCAAGTTTTTTGGCAATGAATTCATCATGATCCGATATTTTACCCTGGGCTTTGAACCCTTTAATGGCCATAGCCATTGCGGTTCGGCCACCGGTCCCCGGTAGTTTTAAATCCTCTCTGTATTCCGGTGGTGAATAGCCTTCTGCAATTTCAAGTGCTTTTTGTTTGGCCGCAAAAATACGTTGATCATTGTTTAATACAATGGTGTCAGTTTTGAGTAGATATCCCACATATTTGGCTTCATCTGCACTGGTAGCCACTTTGGCAAATCCAATGGTTTCAAAGGCCTTTTGTGCAACCTGAAAAGCATTCATTCGTCCTTTGCCACTGTTTTCCATTAAATTTAGTATCATGCGAAGGTTTCCACCTGCGCCAGGAATCAATCCCACGCCGACTTCCACCAATCCAACATATAATTCCCCAAGTGCGACCCGATGTGCAGTCGGCCCGATGAGTTCAAAGCCACCACCTAAAGTCAGGTGATGGGGAGCGGCGATCACGGGAGCTTTAGAGAATCGGATACGTTGTGTTATATCTTGAAGTTGTTTAACGGCATCTTCTATTTTACCCCATTCTTTTTCTTCGCAAACTTGTAAAATGCTGGCCAAATTAGCACCGGCACAAAAGTTGGTACCCTGGTGACCAATGACCATACTATTGTATTTCCCCTCATCCAGTAAATCCAGGCCATCACTAATTGTTTGACCAACAGTACCATCAATTGGATTCAGAATAGGTTGAAGAATGGAATGGAATTCTACATTGAGCACGCCATCACCAAGATCAATCAAACTCGCGCTCCAATTTTGTTTAACAATATTGCCGCCTGTTTTATGGAGGTTGAGATTGATGATTTTTTCATCACCGGTTTTGGTTTTTACTGATCCAGAGAGGACATCATAATAAGTGAGGTTCCCACCAATTGCTTCATAAAAAGATTCTCGTCCTGATGCTAACATATCAATGATCCATTGGGGAATATTTTTTCCATCTTTTTTCATGCGTTCAGTCGACTCACGGACACCAATGGCATCCCAAACTTCGAAGGGGCCTGCATCCCAACCGTATCCCCATTTCATTGCATTATCGATATTGATTATATCGTTACTGATTTCTGGAATTCGATTGGCTGAATAGAGTAATGTTCTGGATAATACTTCCCAGAAAAACTTTCCACCCTTATCATCACTAAAGGCCATGGCTTTGATCTTTTCACCCGGATTTTGTCTATCTTTGGCCAAGCGGAATCCATCAAATCGAACTTTCTTTTGAGGACCATATTCACCCGTTTTTAGGTTTAATGATAATATGCCTTCATCCGTTTTTTTATAAAACCCTGCTTTGGTCTTTGCACCTAAATCACCTCGATCTACTAATTGTTGCAAGATAGGTGGAATTTTGAATTCTTCCCGCTCATCATCATCTGGAAGATTATCGTAAGAAGTTCGTTGAACATTGATCATGGTATCTAAGCCCACTATATCTGCTGTTCTAAACGTTGCACTTTTTGCACGGCCAACAACGGTGCCGGTTAATTTATCAACCTCTTCAACCGTTAAGCCCTGGTCTATGGCTGTATTCATGGTCACCGCCATGCCAAATACACCAATTCGGTTTCCAATAAAATTGGGCGTATCCTTTGCATGGACAATACCTTTGCCCAAAACATCTTGGCCAAATGAGGCGATCATTTGGTAGACAGCATCGTCAGTTTCCGGACCTTTTACTAATTCTAAAAGCCGCATATATCTGGGTGGATTAAAAAAGTGGGTGATCATAAATCGTTTTTTTAGTTTATCAGGAAGGACTTTAATTAGGTCGTCAAGCGGTATCCCTGATGTATTAGAAGCCATAATAACCGATTCTTTTAGATGAGGCACTATATTATTATAAACAGCATGTTTTATATCTAAGCGTTCTGCCACAGCTTCTATTACCAAATCGACTTCAGATAATTTGGTTAAATGATTATCATAGTTACATGGCTCGACCATTTCTGCATTTTTAGGTTTATATAACGGTGCGGGTTTCATTTTTTTGAGTCCTGCAACACCTTTTTCTGCTAACTCCTGATTGATATCAAACAACAGGGCAGGGATGCCTGCATTGGCGAAATGTCCTGCAATTTGAGCGCCCATAACCCCCGCGCCCAGAACGGCAACTTTTTCAATATTTTGATTCATAATTTCCTCGATGACTTATTAGTTAATGATAGTAATATATTTATACATGACCCAAAAATGGCTAAAGCTACCTGCCAAAACCATGACATGCCAAATTTCATGAAATCCAAACCCTTTGCGCGGTGATTCTTGCCGATCCAAAGCATAAAAAACAACACCACCTGAATAAAATACGCCACCAATAAACAACCAAATTAATGCACCTGTCTGTAGATGGAGGATCAATGGCCAAATTGCAATGATAGATAACCATCCCATAAACATATAATAAATGGTAGAAAACCAGTTGGGAAATTTGAATTGAAATAATTTCCATAGGATTCCAAAAATGGCGAGTCCCCAAATAACACAAAATAAACTCCAACCCCATGGACCTCGTAGAGGGATCAGACAAATGGGTGTATAAGTGGCGGCGATTAACACGTATATCATCATATGGTCCAAGCGTTTTAGGATAGATTCTACACGGCCTGTCACAGGAATCCAGTGGTAAAGGGTACTTGCGGTATAAAGCAAAAATAGGCCTGTGCCAAAAATAGAAAAGGAAACTATTTTCCATGGATCTACAGGATTGACTGCTTTTACTATTAACAATATCAAGGCAACAACGGATAATATTGCGCCAATAACATGTGTTAATCCACTCATGGGATCTTTCAGATATTTACCCATTTATTCTTTATCGTTTTATGATTGTTGCAATGCCTTGGCCACTGCCAATACACATTGTGGCTAGGCCCATATGGGTATCTTGTTGTTCCATTACATTAATTAATGTGGCAATAATGCGAGTTCCGGAGCATCCAAGTGGATGGCCTAAAGCAATTGCGCCACCATTTAAATTAATTTTATCCATATCCCAACCACCTTCACGAATCACATATAGAGATTGGGCAGCAAAAGCTTCATTCAGTTCGATGGTTTCAATGTCATCCATGGTTAACTCTGCTTTTCTCAATGCTTTTTCAGTGGCCGGTAAAGGACCTGCACCCATTCGCGTCCAATCCAAGCCGGCGATAGCACGGCTGACAATTTCAGCACGCACGGTTAGGCCATGCTTTTCTGCATAGGCATCACTGGTAATTAACACCGCAGATGCACCGATAGAAAATGGGCTGCTACTGGCTGCCGTAACGGTACCCCCTTCGATGAATGCAGGATTCAAACTTTTAATTTTTTCCACATCTGGTTTTCGGGGGCCTTCATCTTTTTCTACAGTTGCTTCACCGTATACATCAATTGGGATTAATTCATTATCGAATTTTCCATCCGCATAAGCATTCAGTGCTTTCTCATGGGATTTGATTGAGAATTCATCTTGATCTTCTCGTGATATATTTCCATCATTGGCAAGGTTTTCTGCAGTTTCTCCCATACCGACATAAAACTCTTGTTCAGCCAATTCAGGATGAAAATCCGGTGCAAAACCACCCGGTGGAATGGAAAACATATCTTCCACACCGGCAGCAATCCCTACATCAATATCACCACTTTCAATTGCCGTACTTAATTGATGGAGACCATCCATGGCAGATCCACAAAACCGATTTACCACTTTTCCACCAGCTTCTTTGGGTATGCCTGCAAGAACAGCCGCAGATCGTCCTATTATCATACCTTGGGGGCCTTCTGGAAAAGCACATCCCACCACCACATCTTCCACATCTTCAGGATTCACTGTTTCATTTCGGGCCATGAGACCCTTAATAACTTGTGCGGTTATGTCGTCAGGACGCATCCCAACCAAGGGATTATTTCGTGTGCCGATGGGTGATCTTACTGCATCAATAATAACTGATTTTATACTCATGATTTTCTCCTAAAATGGGTATTCTTTTTGATTAAATATTCTTTGGGCGACTTCACGCTTCAAATTGACAATGTCTGTAGGCATTAACATTTTGGCTTGAAAATATCTCATTTGTTCGAAAACCTGTGGTGAAGTATATCCACCATAAATACCGTTCAAAGCTGTGAGTGACATATTTAGTAATCTCAACACCATTTCTGCTGTAAATATTTTTGCAATACTGCAAACGGTACGATCGTGATTACCATCTGTCATTATTTTTTGGGCGCGAACAACCGTACTTTCTGCTGTATACAAATCGATGAAAATATCGGCCAACATTTCAGTAATCTGTTGTTCGTGTTTTAAATCTTGTCCGAACTTGTTTAGCGCTTCATTAAAGACAAAAAGTGCCAATCGTTTTCCCGTTTCTATTGTCTCACATTCTGCTGAAAGTGGCCCTTCATTATCTTTGAGTTTACCATTGGACATAAATGTTTCAATGTTGCTGATAGCATCACGGATAGGTAATTCTTCCATCAATGCCTTTTTCATCATATAACCAGCAACAATCTGGCGATTGATCTCATTGGTTCCTTCCCAGATTTGATTGATTCGGTCATCTCGATAAGCCGCAGCCATGGGGAATTCTTCTAAAAAGCCATTTCCACCCAAAATTTGAAGCCCTTCGTTAACCACAAAGTGGCTGGTTTCACTACCAAAAACTTTGGTCATGGATGTTTCAATTGCAAATTTTTCCATGGCCTCACCCACGTGGAAATAATATTCCGGATCTGATTTATCTAATGAATCTATTTCATTCTGGAGTAATCCAATCGTTCGGTAAACCATACTATCTGCAGAAAAGGTTCGTACAGTCATGTCAGCAATCTTTTTAATAATTGCATCAAATTTGGAAATAGGTTGGCCAAAAGCTCGCCGTTCTAATGCATATTGTGCCGCGGCTTCAATACCATTTTTTGAACCACCTACACTAGAGGCACCCAGCTTAAATCGACCAATATTTAGTACATTGAATGCAATGGTAGCACCTTTTCCCACTTTATATAAAATATTTTCAGCTGGTACCTTGGCATTTTGAAAGATAAGGGAAGTGGTAGACGATCCTTTCATGCCCATTTTCTTTTCTTCTGCACCTACAGAAAAGCCTTCTGTATCTTTTTCAACGATAAATGCACTGAATCTATTGCCATCCACTTGGGCAAAAACAATAAATATATCGGCCCACCCACCGTTTGTAATAAATATTTTTTCACCATTCAATATATAATGTTTTCCATCTTCTGTAAGGTCCGCAGTCGTTTTTCCTGCCAGGGCATCTGATCCTGCAGATGGTTCTGTTAAACCATAGGCACATATAATCTCTCCCGTGGTAATTTTGGGTAGATATTTTTCTTTTTGTTCTTTAGTCCCAAACCAAACAATCGGTAATGATCCAATACCTGTTTGAACAGCCCATGTAGTAGCAAAAGATGGACTGTACGTCAATGACTCAGCCACAATAGCCGACGTAACTTTGTCTAGTTCCATACCACCATATTTCTCAGGAATATCAATACCCAATAGGCCCAATTCACCCATTTCACTAATCAGAGAAAGGGAAAGGTCTTTGTCATATTTTTCAATTGCTTCCTTTTGAGAAAGAATCCGCTCTTTGTCAAATTCTTTCACCATATTACGAATATCCCGATGTTCTTCCGTAAAATCTTCCCGGGAATAAACGTTGGCTTCTGATATTGGTTCTACCAAAAAGCTGCCGCCTGTTTTGTAAGTTGTTTTGCTTTCACTCATAAGTTAATCTCCTAATGTTTTTTCAAAAGTCCTGAAAGAATAAAATCAGTTATTGTTTCCATATACTCCTTAACCGTTACGCCGTGGGCTTCAAAAATAGTAAACCAGTTAATAGACTCTATGTTTACCATAATGGACAAGGCAGTAATCCGACTATTTACTTGTTTGAATTCACCTGATTGGATTCCCCGATTAATTATTTTGTCGATAAGTTCAAGAAAATGTGTATATACTTTTTGGAGTTTTTTCTTGAAGTCTGGATCTTTTTGGGCCATTGACCAAAATTCCGTGAGAGCCACAAAAGGTTGGGGATCAGATTCATTTTGATCGATGAAATACTGGAATAGATCCTTTAATTGCTGGGAGGGAGACGCATCTTCCTCTACAATATGATTAAGGGTGACGCTATACCGAAGTACCCAGAAATTAATTAAGTCAAGATACATTTCCTTTTTGGATTTATAATACCAATATAGAGCACCCTTGCTCAATTGGGATTCCTGAACCACATCATCCATTCGTGATCGTTCATATCCGTTTTGCACTAAGACGGTTAGGGCAGCGTCTAAAATCTGATCTTTACGTATGTCTTGCTTTGTTTTATTCATAAAATAGACCGACTGGTCGGTCTATTTTACAGAATTGTGGTTTTTCTAACAAGAATAATATTTATGAATTAGAAAAATATATTTGCATTAAATATCGGTAAACCTGTATATTCGCAAATGAGATTCAGTCTCATTATTATTAATAAACAGTTTAAAAAGGAGATTCAATGTTAAAAACAGTAGCTTTGGGGATGGCTCTTGTCGGCATCATAACTAATTATGTGTTTGCGCAAAATGAATTCTTTGAACCGGGATATACGGTTGGGGGCTATGGTGAACTTCACTATAATTCTTCAAAAACAGGGAAAGATGATGTATCTAAAAAATTGGATTTTCATCGATTTATTATTTATTATGGATATAACTGGACGGAAAAGTGGTCCTTTAAATCTGAAGTTGAATTGGAACACAATTACGTAAAAGATGGTAATGGTGAATTGGAATTGGAACAAGCATATATTAATTACCATTCGGATAAGTATGGCTTCCAGGCCGGTGTTATTTTGCCTTCTGTTGGTCTGTTAAACGACTTTCATGAACCGCCATTGTTTTTATCTGTAGAGCGACCTGAATATTCGAAGTATATCATCCCAACCACATGGTTTGGCAATGGTGTTGCCATTTATGGACAAGCAAAGGACTTTTCATGGAAAGCCGTGATCCATGAAGGATTGAATGGTGATGGAATCGCATCCAAGTGGAGTCAGGGCATCCGCGGGGGACGTCAAAAAGGATATAAAGCAAATGCCCAAGAGTTGCTATACAATGGCCGACTTGCCTATACAGGTATACCCGGCCTACGAGTGGGGGGATCTTACTCCACAACCAATGCTCTCCGTTCAGAAGAAGGTGCTAAACCGATCGGTGTTAATTTGATGGAAGCACATGCTAAATATGATGCTAATGGCATAATGGCCGTGGCAGAGTGGGGGAACATCAATTATACCGATCACAGCGCCAACTCTTCTACCGGATATTATTTTGATTTGGGTTATGATATCGGGAAAATACTTAACCTTAATGGCAAACTTTATCCATGGATTCGAATCACGGATATCAACGCCGGTGTGGGGCATGAGTCTGAAGATAAAAAGCATTACAGTAAAATGATGTTTGGTTTAACCTTTAAGCCAATCAACCAAATTGCTTTTAAACTGGATTATGGCACCAAAACATATACAGATAAAGAAGCGAATAAAGTCACCCTTATTAATCTAGGTGTGGGATATAATTTTTAATCATATTTCGAAGCGTGTAATACAAAAAACCTCCGGCGGTATTTTATTCAATCGCCGGGGGTTCTCCACAATTTGTAGATTAATTTATGGTTGTGGATTTTTTGTTTTACTCGGTTCTGAAGTTCAAGCCGGAATAAAGGAAGATGTGGAAAAAGTCATTCGGAACCAGTTTGGCGATTCCATATCACTTTCCATGGAAAAACTGGTATTGGATAATAATAATAAATCCGCTGTAGAGAGAAAGGTTCATCAGCGGTTTGTTAATGATTTTATCTATGTCTGGACAATTAAAGATGATGACAGCGTGAAAGCCTACGGTCTTTTGGATAATGTAAAGGGCTTATCCATGCCCATTACATTTCTGGTGATTTACGATCCTGATGGAAAGATTCTTGATACAGGTGTGGTCAAATACAGGGAACCTTACGGCGGCGAAATAGCCAGCCCAAGTTGGACGGCACAATTCAAGGGCCGAAACGCGAAATCGAACTATGCAGTTGGGGGCGAAATTGACGGAATTTCTGGGGCCACGATTTCTGTATATAGTATGGCGACCGGTGTTATGAAACTGAGTTTACTTTTTCCATTAATAAAATCACAACTATGAGAAATATAAAATACATTAGAACTTTACCCCGAGATTTGAGAATCCTGATTGCTGTGTTTGTAATCGTACTTACCCTAGGTGTAACCATCGGATTAATCTATGTTGGGATAAATACAGATTATACCTCCTCAGGCACCCAATCATTTTATGCTGGAGATCAAGTTTCTTCCGATTTTGAAATTCCTGAACAATATCCAAAATCTCTTGAAGGATTATTGTTAACAACCCATACCCATATAATTGCATTTGCCATTATATTTTTAATAATGGGCGGATTGCTATTTTTTACGAATATAATCCATAAAGAATGGAAATTATTTTTTATGATTGAACCCTTAATTTCAACTCTTATCACGTTTGGTTCGTTTTTTGCAATCCGATATATTCATCCAAATTTTGTATATTTCACCATGGTATCGGGTGTATTGATGTATGTGTCTTTTTATGTAATGGCTATAATCATTTTCAGAGAATCTATTCCTCTACAAAACTGAATATAATTTTAATGATACATTTTTAATTAGTTAAAATTATTCTCAAATGTATAGAAATAAAAAGAGGGCTGAATTTTCAGCCCTCTTTTTATACTTATTTTTATAAGATTTATTATTTTAAAATGTCCAATTGCCGATACTTTTCCTGATATTTATGAAACAGCATTTTATGCCGATCTCCCATATCCACTTTTCGGCCTTGGATATAGGCTTGGAGCACATTGGTTCTTATCTCAAGTGCATCACCATTTGAAATGAATAACGTGGCATCTTTTCCAGATTCCAGGGAACCCACTTGTTTGTCTATACCCAATATTTCTGCTGCAGATAAGGTGATTGATCGGAGTGCCTCATTTTTGGGTAAGCCATAAGCAGCAGCCATAGCTGCTTGGTTTGGAAGGTTTCGCAATTGATAGGCTGCACCGGCAGACCCTGCGGTTGCGATACAAAATTGAACACCTGCTTCATGAAGTAAGGCCGGTCCCTTATAGGCTTGGTCATAATCTTCATATCGCCGATTCGGTAGTGCCGTTACGCTTTCATAAATGACTGGAACTTTATTTTTTCGGAGCAGATTAGTGGTCCGCCATGCATCTTTGCCGCCAACGATAATAATATTAACATCCTGTCGTTTGGACCAATGAACAGCAGCTTCAATTTGGCGTACCTCGTTTGCATGGACATAAATAGGCAGCTTTCCCTGAACATAGGGAATCATACTTTCAAGGCGCAAATCCTCATTATGATAATTTTCAGCCGACCGAGATTTGGTTTGGCGTAACCGTGCATATGCTCGGGATTCTTTCATTATATCATCTAAGGCCTTTAAGGATTTATTCCGCCGTTCAATTTGGTTTTTTATCGGTACACTCCTGCCAAATCTTCCTCGGGCCCGTGTTCCCATTTGAGGCCAGTTAATGTGCAATCCACTTGGATGAGACAATGTGGCATTTTCCCAGGTCCAGCCATCCATCATCATGATGGATGATTGTCCCGAAACCAGACCTGAGGCAGGAACGACATTGGCAACGAGAACGCCATTGGAACGGGTTGTTGGGATAATTTCAGAATCAGGATTATAGGCCACATTAGCTCGTACATTAGGGTTAAAATTTCCCCGTTCCGAATGGTCATTTGTTACATCTACTGCATTGATTTCCACCAATCCAATCCCAGATACAGCTGCAATAAACCCGGGGTACACATGCTTTCCTTCCAGGTCAATAACCTCAGTACCAACCTGTGGGGCGATAAATTCACCCACATGGGTTATCTTGCCATTGTCAAATAGAATTGATCCTTGAATCACCCCGTTTGAAATGGTATGGATCACCCCATTCTTTAACAAAATTGGGTGCGATTGAGGTGGGCCGGGAATTTGATCATTGGCGGAAATAAAGGTAGAAATAATAATCATGAATAATGTCTTTTTCATTATTTGCCTCCTTCCATTGTATAAGCTTCCAGAGCATCGCAGGATTCAAACCGATTTCCGCGCCGCCCTTCAGGTTTCATGGGTTTGTCCCCATGGTCCGGTGAGCTCAGAATTTTTTGAATCAGGTCATTTCTCAGTTTAGCATCTCGCTGCCGGAAATATTGATCTTGTTCTAATGAAAAATATTGTTTTCCTTCGATCCAAGTTTGTTCGCAAATAGTATATGATGAGAGTGGATGGCCGGACCAAATGGTAAAATCCGCATCTTTCCCAACTTCCAGTGATCCAACATATCGGTCGATTTTCAATTGTTTTGCCGGATTGATGGTCACCATTTTTAAGGCTTCTGCTTCATCTAAGCCGCCATACTTTACTGCTTTGGCAGCCTCCAAATTCATTCTCCGAGCCAATTCATCGCTATCAGAATTAAAGGATACTGTTACGCCGGCGTTTGTCATAAGCGTTCCATTATAGGGAATCGCATCCACCACTTCATATTTATAAGCCCACCAATCAGAAAAGGTGGATGCACCGGCACCATGTTCTGCCAACCGTTCAGCCACTTTATAGCCTTCAAGCACGTGCTGAAATGTGGCCATGGTAAACCCATAATCTTCTGCAATACGCGTAAGCATGAGGATTTCATCCTGACGATATGAATGAGAATGGACCAGACGTTTTCCTTCCATAATTTCTACCATAGCGTCTAATTCCAAATCACGACGCGGTGGGATGGCTGATCGTTTTAGTTTTACGTCCTTATTATAGATATCCCAGGATTTTTTATAATCCCTTGCAGCCATAAAAGCATCTCGAATGACTTGTTCTACACCCATTCTCGTTTCAGGATATCGGCCGTAAGAACGGACCCTTTTTACATTTTCACCCAAAGCAAATTTGATGCCTTGAGGGGCAGGTTTAAATATGAGATCATCTGAAAAACTCCCCCAACGCAGTTTCATAACTACATTTTGGCCACCAATGGGATTGGCAGATCCATGGAGTAAATTGATGGTGGTTAATCCACCGGCGAGAGCCCGATACATGGCCACATCGTTGGGCTCAATCACATCCCGCATTCGAACTTCTGCCGTCACGTTTTGAAATCCTTCATTGATGGATTCTCCTGCCATATGACTATGGGCATCAATGAGTCCAGGTGTCACATGTTTGCCTGTCCCATCAATGATTAACGCATTCCCGCGGGGGAGAGAGATGTTTCTATCAATCTTTTTAACTTTACCATCTTGGATTAAAATGTCATATTCCCTCAACACTCCTTTTTCCCCTGAGGTCCAAATGGTGGCGTCATTTATCAAAATAGTTTTGGGGCTGGGCACATCTTCATCCAGACCATAAGCTCCATCGGGAAAAACCACCTCGAGATCACTGGCGATTTCTTTTTTGCCATCATTCTTCTTTTTGACTCTTGTTGAATCCAAGAGAGCAGACCAATTGGCGGTATTTCCATCTGCATAAAAAACCTGGCCGGATGCCTTTCCTTCTCTAATGGTGCCTGTAAATCGGGTATTGCCTTTATGGAGGATGGTATCCGCATCCACAGAAAATGTAATCCGATCTTGTTCAATTTTTACCGTTTTCAATTTGAAAGAGTGTTCATCTATGGAAATTTTCCCACCAAATCCTTTTGGTGATTTATTCAGGTTTAATGCCCACTCATTTCCACTTTCTTTCAATGTCCATTGACCAGCTACCGATACCAGCGGGTCTGGTTCAACTTCATATTCATTCCCATCAATCCAGACAGCTTTGACTGTAGATTTACCGTCGAAGTAATTACCATCAGTAATGACAAGGTTCGCGATAAAACCGGGCGCCACCTTCCCCAGACGTCTGGATTGACCAAACGCTTTTGCCGGCGTAGTCGTTAATGAGGCTAATGCATCCGCTTCATTAAGTCCACGATGAATACTTCTGGCTAGATTATTTCTAAAATCTTTTTTCTTTTCTAAATCGGAACTGGTCAAGGCGAATTGAAAGCCAGCATCAGAAAGTTTGGCCGCATTATCCGGGGCCATATCCCAATGCTTTAGTTGTTGGGTAGAATATTGAAGTGCATTATGAGGATCCACTACTTTGGGTTTGCCCGGGAAGTTCAGAGGAATAATCATAAAAGACGCTGGCATTTCATTCAATCGGCGGTATTCATATCCGTTACCTTTTATCCATAAATTGAGTTCAAATTCATCAGCAATATTTTTGGATCGATCAATATAAATTTCATTGCTGGTACGAAAAACAAAAGGCTGTTTATTGTTTTTTTCGGAAAACAAAGTTTCCAATGATTGATTTGCTTGGATGGGCTCATTTCCATCGGGATATTTATTTAAAATTTCAATGGATTTTCCATACCAACCTGCATCATAAAATCCTTGACGAATAAATGCAATGGCACCTAGAAGAGAAGTAGGGTATTCCGGACTGCCCCAACTCCCAGAAGCATATTCTATTATCTGTGCGATTTTTCCGGATAATACTTTTGGAGTTTCCCCCAACTGTACAAGGCCAGAATTTCCCTGAAAAATACCTCCTTTGGGTGTGATGTGGGCAGTGGTAAAGCCGAGTGACCGCAATTCTTTGATATCCTTTTTATCCGGATGAAATAAATCCACTGCATTCAAATAAGCACGCATATTTGAATTCCAATGGGCCCTGAGGGATGTATCCTTTTTCATAGTGCTTACATCTAACCAGCTCTCGATAAAGCCAGCGTAAATATGTTTACCTTCCAAATCGATTATCGTTGCCTGATCTGGGATTTTTACATTTTCACCCACAGATTTAATCATTCCGTCCCACATGACAACCATTCCATTCTCGATGGTTTTACCAGGTGCAACATGGATGGCCGCATTGGTTAATGCCCATGCCCGGGGTGGATTTCGATGGAGTGCTTTGACTGGTCCAACCTGTGCAGTCAGAATGGACAATATTGACAGGAACAGTATCGTTTTTATTTTCATCATTTACCTCAAAAGTTTGGGCCACGTAAGTGCGTGGCCGTTATTCTTTTTGTTAAGTATTTATATGCATCATCAACCGTATCACAGATTTGGAACAGGTCCAAATCAGATCGAGAGATTACACCTTTATCCGCAAGAAAATCCCAATTTACCACATTATTCCAAAAGTTACTGTCAAATAGAACGATAGGAATTTGTTTACGCAATTTATTAGTTTGGATAAGGGTAAGCGTTTCCATGACTTCATCTAAAGTACCGAATCCTCCTGGCCAAACCACCATGGCTTTAGCCAAGTATAAGAACCAAAATTTTCGCATAAAAAAGTAATGAAAATTCATTTCTAAATCATCAGAGATAAATGGGTTTCCCGATTGTTCAAAGGGGAGAGAAATGGACAATCCCACAGCCAAACCCTTCGCTTCGGTTGCACCACGATTTGCAGCTTCCATTATACCAGGACCACCACCAGAAGTAACGATAAACCGTTTTTTCTTGTTATGTAATTTTTTACTCCATTTGGTCATTTTAAATGCGAGCTCGCGTGCTGCCTCATAATATCGGCTCATATCTAAATCGGTTTCTAAAACAGTACGATCATTTTTGGACAAATTTTTAGGAGCACTCGCCAATGCTGATTCAGCATCTTCTTGTGATTTTAATCGAGCAGAACCAAAAAACACGATCGTATCTTGAATTTTATTTCGTTTAAATTTTTGGAGAGGTCCGTAATATTCTGATAATAACCGGATGGACCGTGCATCAGGACTACCTAAAAATTCTTTGTTATAGTAAAAGCGTTTGTCATTCTTTTCATTCATTATTTTATTCTTTCTTTTTTCTGTGGCGGGAAATTAAGTCAGCGATAATTTATAAGTAAGAATGAATATTATTAAATTGATGGTTGGTTGGAGCCAATAACCCACAGTTGTATTTTTACATATGTTAAAAAGAGAAATATTATTCCTATTGCTGATTTCCGCTTGCGTATTGCCACCGCTAGTGCCTTTCATTCCGCCACCCACAAAACAATCAACGGATGGCCCTAATTCTCTGTCCGCAGGATTATTAACAGAATACGATATTTGGGAATTTTTGAAGGAGAATCCCAAAGAAACAGACGTAATAGAAATGTTAGGTGCACCAGATTCTGTATGGACCAGTGAGGATGAACCTCTATATATTATGTATTATTTTCGGTCAGCCATGGTAGATTATAATTCAATTGAGCTCAATACAAAATCTCGTCGTGTAACTGGCTATGAATGGGACGAGTAAAGGTGGAAATATAAAATGCCAAAAATCTCAACCGTAGAATATTTAGGTGACTTGAGGACTGAAGCGGTTCATCTGGATTCCGGTGAACGCATCATTACAGATGCGCCCAAAGATAACGAAGGAAAAGGGGAGGCTTTTTCTCCGACGGATTTGGTGGCAACATCCTTGGCCAGTTGTATGATAACAATTATGGGTATCAAAGCGAATCAGTCCGGTATTAATATTGTGGGGACAAAAGCTGATATTGTGAAAGAAATGGCTGCGGATCCGAGACGCATTCAAACAATTCGTATACATATATATTTTCCTCAAACTTATTCAGAAAAAGAAAAACAACTATTGGAACGAGCGGGCCTCACATGCCCCGTAATTAATAGTTTGAGCTCAAATGTGAATAAAGATATAAAGTTCCATTATCAAAAGAGTAAAGATTCAAATTTGATTAGCCAAAATCCTTAAAGTAAGTTTTCACCATTAAAATGTCCTCGGAATTCAAGTTAGCCCCATCTATTTTATCTGCAGATTTTGCGAATCTACAATCTGCCCTATCTCAATGCGAAGAAGGGGGTGCCCATTGGATTCATGTAGATGTAATGGATAATCAATTTGTTCCGAATTTGACAATTGGTCCACCAGTGGTAAAATCACTTAGACCCAAAACTAATAAGTTCATCGATGTTCATATGATGGTTATTGAACCAGAAAAGTTGGTCGAGCCCTTTGCACGGGCGGGCGCAGATTTGATTACTTTCCATATTGAAGCCACGGATAATCCCCAATCAGTGATTGACCTAATCAAATCTACAGGTACCAAAGTGGGTATCTCTATTAAACCATCAACCCCAATGTCTGATATTGAACCTTTTTATGATCAGGTTGATCTTATTTTGGTCATGAGTGTAGAACCGGGATTTGGCGGGCAAGGGTATATCCCAGAATCCACAAAAAGGATTCGAGTCATTAAACAAAAATTAAATGAACAATGTTTGCAGGATCGCGTAATGATTGAAGTCGATGGCGGCATAAAGCTCTTTAATGCAAAAGAGGTAATAGATGCTGGCGCCGATGTATTGGTAGCCGGTTCTGCCATATTTGGGACAGATGATCCTGTACAAACCATTAACGAATTTTATCAATTAACAGAATAAATAGAATAAAACACCAATGAGAACATACCAAGAACTAGATACTTTTTCTGAATGGACATCAGAAGAACGAAACTATTTTTCCCTCGCGGTTACGAAGGGATTAATCATGGACACAATCCGTAAAGCCAACTCCGGTCACAGTGGCGGACCCATGTCTTCTGCTGATTTCGCCCAGATTTTATTTACAGAATATTTAAACTATGATCCGGATGATCCAAATTGGTTTAACCGGGATCGATTTGTTTTATCCGCTGGCCACGAATCTTCTTTATTATATGCATTGCTTCTGCAAATGGGTTGGTTAACAATGGGAGATATTCAAAAATTTCGTCAATTGCACAGTCGGACGCCCGGCCATCCAGAAGTTGAAATTCCAGGTATAGAAGCCACTACCGGTCCATTAGGTCAAGGCTTCGGTATGGCGGTGGGAATGGCAACGGCGGAATCCATGTTACGAAATCGCTTAAGTATTCCTTCAGAAGGTGAACGTGAATTGATTAATCACTTTACCTATGTGATTGCAGGTGATGGTGACTTTCAGGAACCGGTTGCTTTAGGTGCCGGTTCAATGGCGGGACATTGGGGATTATCGCGTCTCATTGTTTATTATGATTCTAATAACGCTCAAATTTCCGGAACCGTAGATAGAGCAGACTCTACAAACTATGCCCAGGTGTTTGAAGGATTTGAATGGCATGTTCAGGAAATAGATGGACATGATCATGAGCAAATAAGGGAGGCGATAGAAAAGGCACAAGTGGTGGATCGTCCCAGTTTAATTATTGGTTCAACCATAATGGCTCAGGGAACGGCCACAATGGAAGGTGATCATAATACACATGGCGCCCCATTACCTCAGGATGAAATTGATGCAACAAAAGAAAAACTAGGGCTTCCGAACGAACCATTTTATTTACCTCAGGAAGTCATTGATCATTTTCAATCTCGTTTTTTGGCATTAAAAGAATCGGTTTCCAATTGGAATTCAGCCAAAGAAACGGCATGTGAAAATGCTGACTTTAAAGCACTCTGGAATGCAACGGTTTTGGATCAATTGGGAGAAATTGAGTATCCAAAGTTTGAAGCTGGCGAGTCAATCGCAACCCGAAAAGCTTTTGGAACTACCTTGGATAGAATGGCCAAACAAGTACCATCTATCGTAGGTGGATCAGCAGATTTGGAACCATCTAACTACACGGGAAACTTTGCAAAAACCTATGGTGATTTTACGCGGGAAAATCGATCCGGCCGGAACCTAGCTTTTGGCGTGCGTGAATTCCCAATGGCGGCAGCCATGAATGGCATGGCTCTCCATGGTGGCGTTATTCCATTTGGAGGCACATTTTTGGTTTTTGCCGATTATGAACGTCCGGCCCTTCGATTGGGTGCCATCCAGAATTGTTGCGTCATTCACGAACTAACCCATGATTCTTTTTACGTAGGTGAAGATGGACCCACTCATCAACCGGTTGAACATGCCATGGCATTACGGACCATTCCTAATTTTAATGTATTTCGTCCCGCCGATGCCAAAGAAACAGCGGCTTGTTTTCGATTAGCCATGGATAAACAATCACCCAGTGGTTTGTTACTTACTCGCCAAGGTGTGCCTGTTTTACCTCAGACAATGGATGGGGTAGTCGACGGTGTATCTAAAGGGGCCTATGCTGTAGTGGATTGTGATAATCCTGAATTGGTTTTTTTGGCCACTGGATCAGAAGTCAGCCTTGCCATAGAAGTAGCCAAAGTGATGTCGGATAAAAAAATTCGGGTAGTGAGTATGCCATGCTGGGAAATATTTGAAGAACAATCTGATGATTATAAAAATGTATTGATACCCAAACGTGGTGCCATGAAAATATCCATGGAAGCAGGTATTACAATGGGGTGGGATAAATATATTGGCCCCAACGGTTTAGCCATTGGGATCGACCACTATGGTGCTTCAGCACCAGGGAAAGATTTGGCCGAAGAATTTGGCTTCACTGCGGGCCAAGTTGAATCAAAGATAAGAAATCATTTAGCAAATCTTTTATGAAGATTCATATTGCCACAGACCACGCCGGATTAGAACTAAAAAATATCATTCGGGACTATTTAATTGAAAAAGGCCACGATGTAAAGGACCACGGTGCCTATGAATACGATGCCTTGGATGATTATCCTGATTTTATTTTTCCATGCGCCCAAGCAGTGGCAGCTGATCCCGAAAGCAGAGGTATTATTCTAGGAGGTTCTGGTCAGGGTGAAGCCATGGCGGCCAACAGAATAAAAGGTGTACGCGCGGCGGTGTTTTATAACGGTCCCGCAGAAATAGTAAAATTATCCCGAGAACACAACAATGCCAATATTCTGTCTTTGGGCGCGCGTTTTATGACAGAAAATGAAATATATGATGTGATTGAAATGTGGCTGAATGAACCTTTTGAAGGTGGGCGACATCAAAGAAGGATTGAAAAATTAGATAATTAACGTTTAGAATATGAAGCGTAGCATCCCGAAGGGTGCGATGATTTCATATACATTGTTAGCAACTGTTATATTTCTTCTTTTTCTCCGTTAGCAAAAATCCTATAGTATTTATCTCCTTCTATTAGCAATGCTTCATGATCTTCTGGGGTATTCATATTTAAAAAACGATCATCCTCCCCAAAATCAACGTAAGATGAATTTAAATTATCTAGCAGTTTGAAAATACTGTAATTCCCTTTTTCAATTTCAGATTCCAATTTACCCAAAATCCGTTTATGGTAAAAACCACATGTAACCTGCATTTTGTCATTGGCTATGGGAATTACAGGGTCACAATTTTCATTTCTTAATTCCCAAAGTTTTTTAAATACTTTCGAATCAATTAAGGGTAAATCACAAGATAGAAGTAGTATCCAATCTGTCTTTGCATTATTTAATGCAGTATAAAGACCGTTAATGGGTGCATGAATATCCAATTCATCCTTAAAAAATTGATAAGAAATTGAATCCGGTTTTTCCTTTCCGATCACATATCTTTTTTCAAAACTATCACACGAATTCCATATTCGGTCAAGTACACTTTGACCACTGATGGTTGCTTTCCATTTTGGCGAACCAAATCGTTCACTTTTTCCTCCGATAAGTATAAATGCTGTCGCTTTAATCATGCCATAATTTCGAATAAAATATACGTTTAAACATAGTATTTGTTTTATATAGTAAAACTACTATATTCAAACCCCCATGACAACCGATCAAACAAAGATTTCCCCCGAATTTATCCAAAATGCAGCCCGCATTTTAAAAACATTAGGTCACCCTGACCGAATTAAAATTGTGGAATATTTAGAAAATGGAGAAAAAACGGTGGGACAAATTCACAGAGATTTAGAATTGCAACAACCGATTGTGAGTCAACATTTAAAAATGATGCATGATAGGGATATTGTCATTTTTCGCCAAGAAGGCACACGATATTTTTATTCTTTAGCCAATAATTTCATTATAAAAATTCTCAACTGCATGAGTGACGTTCAAGGGAAACTGAATTCAGGCGAGTGGGATTTTGATTTTAGTACAACAAGCAACCAAAAGGAAATCGCATGAATGATACAGCATTTGATCAGGAATTAGATTGCAAAGGAATGAATTGCCCTTTACCTATTCTAAAAACAAAAAAACAAGTGGATACCATGGAATCTGGACAAGTTTTGAAAATGGTGGCTACCGATCCAGGATCTATTAATGACATGAATGCTTGGACACGGCGAACCGGGAATGAATTGCTTTCCCATAATGTGGATGATGGTATATATACTTTTTACATTAAAAAAACATAATCATCTCTACAATAATAAAAAACTTTTCCCAAACGCTCATAAAAGGAGTTTATCATGAGTGATCAAAAAAAAATGGCCCTTATTGCGTCCCAAGGAACGTTGGACTGGGCATATCCGCCTTTTATATTGGCATCCACTGCAGCCGCTATGGATATGGAAGTTCAAATCTTTTTCACATTCTAT
The DNA here is from genome assembly GCA_018674655.1 of Fidelibacterota bacterium. GTDB lineage: Bacteria > Fidelibacterota > Marinisomatia > Marinisomatales > TCS55 > TCS55. Next base: position 28,214 of record JABGZQ010000085.1, read on the forward strand.
GGTTTAACATTACTGAAAAAAGATATTAAGGCAAAAGTGGCGCCAGCTACGAATCCTGCCATGCCAATGAAAATGCCATTTGGTCCAAAAGGATTTCAGGATTTCGAATGGCCCATGCCAAACGTGTTAATGGGGAATATGCCTGGATTTGAAACAATGGCTACATCTCTCATGAAAAAAACATTCAAAAATAAAGGGGTAGCCACGATTGAAGAACTTCGCGAAATATGTGTGGAGTCCGGTGTAAAACTTATTGGGTGTCAAATGACCATGGATGTTTTTGGATTTGAAAAAGAAGAATTCATTGATGGTGTTGATGTGGGCGGTGCGGCCACATTTTTAGAATATGCTGCTGACGCTGATATTCAATTATTTGTATAGAAATCAAAGGAAAATAAAATGTCAGAAGATGGAAAAGTAACCATATTTGTTACATCAGGACCAGCAACGCCACAGCGTTGCGCAACACCTTTTTATATGGCTAGTGTAGCCGCCGCCATGGATAATGAAGTTATGATCATTTTTCAAATTGATGGTGTGTTGCTCATGAAAAAAGGTGAAGCAGATGCCCTATATGCGAAAGAAGGTGGAAAATCGGTCATGGATTTTATTCGTGATGCAAAAGATGCAGATGCAGAAATGTATGTCTGTTCTGCAGCCCTTCAACTTCATGAAATGACAGAAGATGATTTGATTGAAGAATGTGATGGCGTCGTTGGTGCAGCATTTATGACTGATGAAGGTCTCGATAGTGATATGGTATTAACCTATTAGTAAAAAGGAATGAGTCAATGGCTGAATTAAAAAATTGTATGCTTCCGGATGAATTATCCTATCATGTAGATTATAATATTTGGATCAAAAAAAATGATGATGGCACTGTGGATTTGGGAATGACCGATATTGCCCAAACCATGGCGGGAAATATTATTCATTGCAGACCCAAAAAGGTTGGGAAAAAAGTTAAAAAAGGTAAAAGCGTTGCCACGGTGGAAAGTGGGAAGTGGGTTGGCCCAGTAAAAACGCCTTTTGCCGGAGAAATTATTGCCAATAATGATGCAGTAGAAAGTGATGCAACCGTATTAAATAAAAGCCCTTACAAACAAGGATGGATTGTTCGAATCCAACCCAGCGACTATGAAGGTGATTCAGGCGAACTGGTCACTGGTGATGATGCCATAACCGGTTTTGATGGTTATATGACTGAAAAAGATATGGGCGAATGTATTCATTGTGAAGGATTCGAAGGTTAATTCGAAACGTTGGTTCACCTTGAGCAAATTGACACTTCGTATTTTTACTCATCCTGCTTGTGCTGGGTGTGGTCCCGCTGTAGAAATGGGCTGGATACTGTCAGAGTCTCATAACAATTTGACTCTTGAGACAGTAAAATTAGAAAATAAGGAAGGATTGGCAAAAGCACACGGTGTTGGCATCAAAACAATTCCCACTATGATTTTTTATGAAAATGAAAAAGAATTAAAACGAATTGTTGGGTTGCCAGAAGCCAACCAATTGGAAAAAGATTTTTTAGAATTGAATCAGTAATTATTAGGAACTCATATGTCAATTTATACAGATGCTAAATACATGGATGTCCCTTATGAAGAGAAATTAAAACTCTTCAAGGAAGTGAAAGATGACATGCGTTATGATCACAATTTATACGGATGTTATGAATGTGGAATTTGCGTGGCTGCCTGTCCATCCGCTCGGTTTTATGATTTTAGTCCCCGGGTTTTTGCCCAAATTATGGCACGGGAAGATGTGGATACATTTTATGAATTATTGAATGACAATGTGTGGGATTGTTCCCAATGTTATTCTTGCACACGGTGCCCAAGACAAAATAATCCAGGTGGTATTATTTTGATGATGCGTGATGCGGCCGTTCGTGCTGGATTGCAATCAGCCAAAGATGCCCTTCGTGCCTATAGTCGAATTATATATAAAGTTATGTCAACGGGAACACAGGTGGCGCCGGACATGCTTCAGCCGGACTTTTTTCCGGATTGGGGAACTGATGTAAAAGCTGTGGCTGAAAACTTGGATGTTTGGCGCCGCGCCATTCCACCGGAAACATTACATACAACAGAATTGGCTTGGGATGTTTCAGAAAAAACCCGATTAGAGCTATATATGATTTGGAAGCTGACAGGGAATTTGGAACTCATTGAAGGCATCGATGAAGGTATATATATGATTTTAGAAGAAGTGATGGAAGAACTATTGGACGACAATGGATATGACATCGACGATTTTGAAAATATTTTGGAAGATTAAGGAGAACGATTATGTCAGTAACAACACAAGCACCTGCTGTTCATACAGAATCTAAAGTTCCTTTAAAGGAATTTGTTCGAAAAGGGGAACCGCCTACAGAAGATTATCGGGAAAAGTTATTTGAACTGGAAGCGAAAGGTGAATTGGAAGTCCAACGTGTTCCGGAACCCATCATGGAAGTAGAAACGAAATATGGCCGAAAAAAGAAAATACCTGTAGAGCATACGTGGCATCATAAATCCTGTGGACAATGTGGACATATTCCTGGATATTCCACATCTATCTTTTGGCTTCATCGCCAATTTGGATTGGATTACTTTGATCCGAAAGATCAATCTTCCTGCACAGCCTGGAATTATTATGCTTCATCTACTTCCAATTCTGCAGCCCAAGCGGCCATTGCTGTAAGGAATTTTGCACAAGCAAAATTGGATGGATATTTTCCGCTCATTCATTGTGGAACAAGTTTTGGTCACTATAAAGAAACGCGGGAAGAAATTATTCACCATCCTGAATTGCGGGATCAAGTGCGCCGTATCATGGATCGATTGAAAATGCCATTCGTTTTTCCGGAAGAAATTGTCCATTATTCAGAATGGATTCATGCTATGCGCCATCGTATAGCGGAACGACAGACTTTGGATTTTAGCAATATTGTATCTACGGTTCATCCTGCATGCCATTACCATAAATTGGTGGTGGAAGATGCGATTTATGATCGAGAATTATATGATGGTCAACGAACCGCAATCGTCACGGGACTCGTGGAAGCTTTAGGTGCAAAAGCGGCAGATTATTCTACTTGGCATGATTGCTGTGGATTCGGATTTCGTCACATTTTGGTGAGCCGAGATTTTTCACGCTCCTTTGCTACCATAAGAAAAATTGAACGGATGAAAGAAGAAGCGGATCCGGATGTGACCATTACCCACGATACGGGTTGTGTCACCACGTTGGATAAAAGTCAATTCGCAGCACAAGCCCACGGAAGAAATGTGGGAATCCCTGTATTGTCTGACGCACAATTTGCTGCATTGGCTATGGGTGCACATCCGTATAATGTGTGCCAGTTACACTGGCACGGCGTTGACAATAAACCTTTACTTGAAAAGATGGGAATAGACCATAAAAAAGCTTGGGAAGAATTTGAAACCATTGCCGAACGAATCGAAAGTGGTGAACTTGATTTTATGACCTGGGAGGATGCAGATGTCAAATAAACCTATTTTAGTAATTGGGGGTGGGCCAGCAGGATTGGAAGCCACTCGTGGAATTGCAGATCTTGGATATAATGCCATTTTGGTGGATAAATCTGATGTGTTGGGTGGAAACCCAATCTCTGCCAATTATGCTGCTTTAACGCCGGATATGAGAAGTGCTGAAGAAGCTATGGCCGAAATGGTAGATGCCATCACAGATAATCCATTGGTTGATATTCGCATGAATACAACGGTAGTTGGATCTGAAGGCGATGCACCAAATTTAAAGGTAACATTGCAAAATGAATCCGGAGAAGAAGTGGTAGATGCAGGATCTGTGATTGTTTCTACAGGGTTTCAGCATTTCGATCCGGGTAAAGAAACACAAATGTATGGATATTATGAACATGACGATGTGATCACTATAGTGGATGCTGAAAAAATGCTAAAAGATGACAATTTTGTTGTGCCATCTTCAGGTAAAAAACCTGAACAAATTTGTTTTATCCAATGTGTGGGTAGTCGTGATCGCCAAATTGGCAATCAGTGGTGTTCAAAAGTGTGTTGCGGAATTGCTTCGAAACAGGCGATTGAAATACGAGATATTTTGCCGGAAACGCGTGTATTCATTTTTTACATTGATATGCGTATGTATGGTTTCTGGGAAGATGAAATCTATTGGAAAGCCCAAGAAGAAAAGAATGTGAATTATATTCGTGGAATTGTGACAGAAATCACCAAGCGTGGTGACAAACTCTTGGTTAAAGGCGAAGACACAACCATGGGTCGTCCAATGGAAATCCCAATGGATATGGTTGTATTATCTGTAGGGATGGAGCCCAGTGAAGGAACCACTCAAATGGCTGATACATTTAAACTTCCCCTTGAATCCCATGGGTTTATCGGAACAACGGGTGGTGCATTAAATACGGTTCAAACCAAAGTACCGGGTGTGTTTGTCGCAGGCGCTGCGGCTGGACCTGCAGATTTGGAAGATTCCATTTCTATGGGTGGTGCTGCAGTCATGAAAGCATGTGCGTTTTTGAGGAAATCTGAACTACAACCTGCCTAAATGCTTTACGACGAAATCAATGTTCAAGATGTGGTGGATTCAGAAGCTGCCATGGAATTCATGAAGGAAGCAACCAAATTGGCTACTTCCACTGAATTAGAAGATATTGGCTTAAGATTGGAGAAAAAATCCAAATTATTTTCTGATTTATTGTCAGAAGACCATATTTCAGATTTGACAGAAAATGAATTTCGCCATTTGGTTGGTTCTATTTTTTCTATCAAACGAAAGGCGAATCGCATCTTGAAGGCCAATGGATTTGAATCACTTCAACAATCTATAACCGATTTGTTATACGGTGAAGATACCATTGATTTGCGATTCAATCGTTTTATTGATTCGGTCCACAAGTTAGATGGTCCTATGCGCGTGAATTTTGCCAGTGAACTACTGCATTTTTCTAATCCGAAGAAATATTGGTTATGGACCAATTGGATATGGGATTCAAAAACGGGAACTGGTTCATTACCTTTAATTGTGCAAGAAGGTGTAGACCTGTCTGGAAAATCAGATGGTGAAATATATGGAAAAGTGGGTCAATCATTGGCATTGGTAAATGCAGTGGGGCACAGCATTGGATTTTCCGATTCGGGAAAAGGGTTATTTGGAACAGATGTTTTTCTCGCCTGTGTTTATGCCGTGTATATGTATACAGTTTTCCGTGTCAAACTTTCACAGGAATTCAATAGAATTTTACCCGAATTATCAGAATTAGCCCAAAGAGTCTTGGGCGTATATAAAATGGAGATGAATTAAATATGTCTGAACATAAATATCAAAAGTGGATTCAAAAAGATAATGTTGTTATTGATGGTATTGATATTTCCGGAGAATGGAACAAAATGTATGAACCACGGGAAATCATGGAATACGATATTACCGGATTGGAAAATGTGCGTGATTTAGATGGTGGCGAATCCATGGGTTGGTGTTACCAATGTGCCCAATGTATTGGTGTATGTCCCGTAGATAATGTGGGAAGTTATGGTCCACGAAAAATTTATAGAAAGCTACAAACGGGCATGGATTTATTTACCCATGACGATTTGTGGATGTGCACAACCTGTTCCAATTGTTTACGTGTTTGTCCAAAAGAAGTAGACATGATGAAAATAATACCTGCTGTTCGGGAACAAGCGGTGTTAAATGGAAATGTTCCGGCTGAACTACAGGATATGCTGCAAAATGTAGCAGAATATGGAAATCCCATGGGCGATTCAGCTCGAAAGCGTGTGAAATGGTTGAAGAAATTTGATGAGCCGGTTCGCGATTTATCCAAAGAAGATGATCCCCAGCCTGTGGATGTTTTATGGTATGTGAGTGATTACTTTTCATTCCATGGCCGTGGGAATGATGCAGCAAAATCCATGGTTCGCGTTTTTAATCGTTTGAATGTTGATTTCGGGATTTTAGGGAAAGAAGAAAAATGTGATGGTGATTCACAGCGTCTTGTTGGTGAAACAGGACTATTCGAAGAATTAGCAGAACATAACGGTGCGCAATTTGATAAATATGACCATAATAAATTGGTGGTGAGTGATCCACACGCGTTCAATGCGTTTAAGAAGTTCTATCCAGCCGTTACAGGGAAAGATTATAATCTTCAACATTATACACAATTCTTGGCAGAACAAATCGATGATATTTCTAAACTTATGAAACGACCATTTCCCAAGAAAGTAACATTTCATGATCCGTGTTATTTGGGTCGACATAATGGAGAGTATGATGCACCACGGATATTGTTAAATGCGATTCCCGGCATTGAATTTTCTGAAATGTATCGTTGTAAAGAACAGGGATATTGCTGCGGTGGCGGCGGCGGTGGAATGTGGTTGGATGGTTTGGTGGCTGACCATACGACCGAGCGCCTGTCAGAAAATCGCGTTAAAGAAGCGGTGGAAGTGGGTGCTGAAGTGCTGGCGGTATGTTGTCCCTATGAAGTGTCCCGGTTCGAAGATGCGGTGAAGTCCACCAATAACGACGGCAAATTGATTGTCATGGATATAATTGAAATCATGGATTATTGTATGGGAGACGACGCTGAAGCCTGATGAAAGTGAACGCTCACATCGAAACAGGTGATTGTGGTATGGGAATGCCCGTGATTCGTTCATGGCAGGCAATGAAAAAGTTATCGATTGGAAATATTTTACAATTAACCAGTTCTCATCCATGAGCTGTTCCAGATATTGAAGCCTGGTGCAGGTCGACTGGACAAAAATTATTAAACATAAATGAAGATGGACAAACACGGCATTTCTTTGTCCAAAAGATGAAATAAGAAAGGGTTAAAATAATGGCATTTACTATAGTAAAAAAAATCAGATTTGATGATGTGGATGGGGCAGGTATTGTGTATTACCCGCAATATTTTCACTTATGTCATGCTGCATTTGAAGATTTCTTTGATGATGCAGCCCATATATCTTACCCGGATTTAATATCAAAAGAACGATTAGGGTTCCCTACTGTATCTGTAAAAAGTGACTTTAAAGCACCTTTAGTTTATGGAGACAATGCAATCATAAAATTGGGTATAAAGAAGATAGGAAAGAGTTCGTTGATATTCAGTTATAGAATTAGAAGAAAAAGGGACGGGGAGCTTTGCTTTGTAGCAGATGTAACAACGGTTGCCATGTCTTTAGAATCAATGAAGGCTGTTCCCATTCCTGACGAATATCGAAAATTATTTGAAAACTTTTTAGAAATATAATAACTGGAGAAATGATGAAAATAGTAGTTCCCTTAAATCAAGTTCCCGATTTGGTGGAAGACTTGGAAGTGGATGCTTCCGGGAAAGCATTAGATACGGACGATATTAAATTTAAATTAAATGAATTTGACGACCACGCTTTAGAAGAAGCCATTCTATTGAAGGAAAGTGGTGCTGGTGATGAAGTAGTTGCTATGGCTATAGATAGAGATGGCGCTGATAAAATGCTTTTTACGGCCATTGCCAAAGGTGCGGATAAAGTTGTAAAGCTTACGGGTGGAAATCCGGCGGATAGTCATCAACTGGGGAAAGCATTTGCAAATGCTTTGGAATCGGAAGGATTTGACATGGTATTTACTGGTGTCCAATCTGTGGATGATAGAGATGGACAATTGGGACCCATTGTTGCGAGCTATTTGGGCGCACCATGCGTGAGTGTTGTCTCTGGCATAAGTATTTCCGGCGCAACAGCAGTGGTGCATAAAGAATATTCCGGTGGAATGATGGGCGAATTTGAAGTGGATATGCCGGCCGTTTTAGGTATTCAAGCTGCAAAACAAGCACCGCGATATGCACCGGTCAGTAAAATTAGGCAAGTGCAGGAAACAGCATCCATCATGGAAGCATCCATGGGTGATGTAGGTTCCGCCAATGGAAGTGCTGTGGCATCCATGGCGCCACCAGCCAAAGGATCTGGTGCAGAAATGCTGGATGATATTGACGATTTAATTGATGTATTAAAAGACAAGGGAGCAATCTAATGGGTGACATTCTTGTAATTACAGAACATTTAAAAGGTGAGTTTCAGGACATTACATTTGAAATGCTGGGCAAAGCCAAAGAATTAGCCGGTG
>JABGZQ010000075.1 GCA_018674655.1 Fidelibacterota bacterium
ATCCCCAGTGAGCCGTGTTTTTTATCCGGGAGTGGATACACCAAATGGTTAAACGCACCCCGCCATTTTGAGGACAGCTTATAGTAACACCCTTTAGAGTATCTAAGGGTTGGATAATCGCCACCCAACATTTGAGCCACCATATCACTCTCAAGCCCTGCGGCATTAATCACCCATTCTGCCGAGACTTTTTCAAGTTCTCCTTGAGCATTCTCAATTGATATTTCATATCCATTACTTTTGGAGTCTGCACCCACGACTTTGGATTTAAACAGATAATCATGATCACCTTCTTGAGATATTTTATAAAATGCGGCCATGAGATCATGGGCGGAACCAATTCCGGTACAGCCCACTTGCAATGCAATATCTGCTTCTATTTTAGGTTCAAGAGCGCTAATCTCACTTTTATCCAAAATTTGAATATCCGGTACATTATTTCTTTGTGCGTTTTTATATAATAATTCTAAATCATCTGATTGGTGGGATTTCCCCACGACCAACTTTCCACATCGATTTACCCATATATTATATTGTTTACAAAATGCATAGGTCATGTCCCGCCCGCGGGAACAATATTTTATCTTAAGGGACTCAGGCTCATAATAAATCCCTGAATGAATTACTTCACTGTTTCGGCTGGATATTCCTCTCCCAAATGATTCTTCCTTTTCGATAACCAAAACGGACTTATGTGTTTTTTCAGCTATAGATTTCGCAATAGCCAATCCTACAATCCCTGCACCGATGATGATAATATCAAACATCAAAAATTATTCCGATAATTTTTTTAACAGGTCACCGGTAAAAATACCTGCATTATGGCCGTCTTTCCAATATAGCTGAAGACCATAATACCCAACAGTTTTAATTCCATTTAGTTGAAAGCTCATATCCGTTAGTACAGGATCTGGACCTTTATATATATTGCCCAATGCATCTTTTTCTCCCTGGCAGGCGGCACAGTGACATTTTTCTCTCAATGTTTTGAGTGGAATTATGGCGTCACTTTTATCAATAAATGATACGAGTAAAAGATCATTTACAATTTCGTAATTTTCTATGGAAAGGTTGTCAGTCATTCAATAATTCCTATTATCTAAGGGGCCAATTTGCGCCCCTTGAAAGATATGAGTAAATCCTTTTATCATTTTGTAGTTTCGGGCATGAAAAAATTTAATATCATTCCAATTTTTCTCCTAATTGTCTGTTCATTTTTAATGGGGCAAAAAACCCGTCCTCGGGATATGGGCCTCGAAATCGGTTTGTTTCGAACCGGGGAATGGAATGCCATAACCGATGTGGCTGGTGTCACTGTTGGCCATGAAACTATTATTGAGAATGATAGTATTCGGACCGGTGTAACGGTTATCATTCCCCATGAGGGAAACCTATACCAGGGAAAAGTCATGGCAGCTGTCCATGTGACCAATGGATACGGTAAAGCGGTTGGTTTTACTCAAATTGAAGAATTAGGCACCATTGAAACGCCCATTGGACTCACCAATACGCTGAATACATTTTCTGTGGCTGATGATATTTTGGGGTATATGCTCGCAGTACCCGAACATCGAGGTACTGTGAACCCTGTCGTGGGCGAAACCAATGACGGTGGATTAAATGATATCGCAGGGCGACATGTACAGAACCATCACACTCTAAAGGCGATTCAGAATGCAAAAAGCGGCCCGGTGGCAGAAGGGTCAGTCGGTGCGGGTACAGGTACAAGGGCTCTTGGATTTAAAGGTGGTATTGGTACCGCTTCTCGCGTCCTTCCAAATGATGTTGGAGGATATACGGTGGGTGTGTTGGTCCAGACCAATTTTGGGGGCTCTCTCATGATTAATGGTGCACCAGTTGGGCGCGAACTGAAGGTATCTCCCTTTGCATCTAGAATCCCCTATGATGAAGATGAAGGCTCTTGTATGATTGTAATTGCCACGGATGCGCCTCTCTCCAACCGTAACTTAAAACGAATGGCCAAGCGGGTGGACCATGCTTTTGGGCGGGTGGGAGCTTATTCGTCTAACGGAAGTGGAGATTATGCCATTATTTTTTCTACCCATCCTGCAAACAGAGTTACAGGAGGCACGGGCCAAATTGGGGGGCCGAATAATTTAGAAGTGTCACGGAAAGATATCCGCAAT
>JABGZQ010000044.1 GCA_018674655.1 Fidelibacterota bacterium
AAGTTAACAACATGGCTCGTTTCAATTTAAGAAAGGACTCCTAAGTCATTCCCTACCTTTGTAAAGGCTAAAACGGCCCGGTCAAGATGATCTTTATCCATTCCGGCTGAAATCTGTACCCGAATTCGGGCTTCTCCTTTAGGTACAACAGGGAAGAAGAAACCGATCACATATATTCCTTCATTCAATAAAGCAGCGGCCATGTCCTGGGCCAATACCGCATCATATAACATGATGGGTACGATGGGGTGCACACCTTCTTTTAAGTCAAATCCAGCATCTGCCATTTTGGATCGAAAGTAGGATGTATTTTCTTCTAACAAATCTCTGAGTTCGGTCGTGGATGATAACAATTCAAATGCTTTTAATCCGGCGGCAACAATCGATGGTGCAACACTATTGGAGAAAAGATAGGGGCGAGACCGTTGCCTTAGTAAATCAATTATGTTTTGATTTCCGGATGTAAATCCACCCGAAGCACCTCCCAATGCTTTTCCAAGAGTTGAAGTAAATATATCAATTTTATTTAATACGCCATTATGTTCGGCTGATCCACGTCCTGTTTTTCCTACAAATCCTGTAGCATGCGAATCATCTACCATAACAAGTGCATTGTATTTTTCCGCTAAATCTGTAATACCTTTTAAATTAGCAATATAGCCATCCATAGAAAAAACGCCATCAGTAGCAATAAGTCTAATCCGCGCATTTTTTGCTTCAATAAGTTTGGCTTCTAAGTCAGCCATATTATTATTGGTGTATCGAAATCGTTGTGCTTTGCATAACCGTATACCATCAATAATGGATGCATGATTCAAAGCATCGGAAATGATTGCATCTTCCGGCCCAAGAAGTGTTTCAAAAAGACCGCCATTTGCATCAAAACAACTGGTATATAAAATGGTATCGTCTGTACCTAAAAATTTTGAAATGGATGATTCCAGTGACTTATGTAAATTTTGTGTTCCGCATATAAATCTGACAGAAGCCATGCCAAATCCATGTTCATCTAACGCTTGTTTTGCCGCTTCAATCAATTCAGGATGATTTGCCAAGCCTAAATAATTATTGGCGCAGAAATTTAAAACTTCACCACCTTCTTTGGTTTTAATATCAATCCCTTGCGGTGTTGTAATGGTTCGTTCTTTTTTATATAGACCTTCAGCCTCAATTTGAGATAAAGTTTTAGCGAAATGTTGATTAGCGTCATTCATATGCAATAAATAGGTTTTTTCCTTCAAATGTTTTTGTTCCATTGATATAACTAAAATATTTTCGGTTTTCACACGAAATGTATTCAATATCAACGGGTGTCAATCGCCTTCGACTTGCTGGCCAATATTCATCTTGTAATTCAATCATTTTATCAATGGTTACATGATGGTTTTCTAGGCCGAGATGGTTTTGCAATCTATCTAAGTATGGCTTTGCACCTATACCAGTAGGCACGGGACTTTCTGGACTTATGATATCAGGTCTAAACCAAGAAATATCAATCACAGTCATAAATATTGGGAAATCATTCGTCATTTGAAAAGTTTGATTTATTGAGTTAGTTGCAGTGACAACATTGCCATTGGAAGATAAAATATTCTCCAAAAGAAAATCGATAATGGTAGAGAAAAGCTCGGTACATGCTTCCAACCTATCGTATTCAACGCCATCCCACATTACCGGTACAACAGGATAAGCTTCAGATGACCATGGTTGGGGCATTTGATTTAACAGATTATCCTTCAGGTGTAATGAGTGCTTTAAATCTGAAGGACTTAGGCGTTTTAATGTTGTATGTTGGTTGCACCAGCGAGCGAAGAATAGAGCGTGAATTAACTTTTCTAAAGAATTTTTGACAGGTTCGCAAAATTGTAATACAGCTTTAGATCCTTTGTCATCTTCTCTAAAAGTATTAAGAAAACGCCCTTGTTGAAAAATTGGATCAGACGTCCATGGCGACTTTTCACCATTTTTTCGTTTTATGCGTATATGCTCTCGTTCTTTACACCAATCAAAAAATGATTTTACAGGATCATCAATGTTTAAACCATCTAATGCATTTTCATATGGGTTTTTCATAATCTTGGTGTGATGGTTATGCGGCCATGAATCAGAGTTGCCATTCCAACACAACTTTTCCACATTGCCCAGATTCCATTATGTCAAAACCTTTTTGAAATTCGTCTATGGGGAATGTATGAGTTAAAACGCCGGAAATATCTAAACCGCTCCTAAGCATTTGAGTCATTTTATACCATGTTTCAAACATTTCACGGCCATAAATCCCTTTGACGTGTAATCCTTTAAAAATTATATCATCCCAATTGATTTGTGTGGATTCCGGTAGTAAGCCCAATAATGCGATACGTCCACCATGATACATATTATTCAACATGGATTTGAAAGCTTCAGGATTTCCAGACATTTCGAGCCCAACATCAAAACCATTAGACATACCAAGGTCTGCAATTGCATCTTCAATTTGTTCAATAGAAACATTGAGCGCTTTGGTAGCACCCATTTGTTTTGCTAAATCTAAACGGTAATCATTCACATCTGTGATGACCACATGCCTTGCTCCAACAAAATTACAAATAGCCACGGCCATAATACCGATTGGTCCTGCCCCTGTGATTAAAACATCCTCGCCCACCATTTCAAAGGAAAGTGCCGTATGCGCTGCATTTCCAAATGGATCAAAAAAGGCGGCAATTTCTGATGGAATTTCTTCGTGCACAGGCCAAACATTAAATTCAGGCATCACTAAATATTCCGCAAATGCGCCATCACGGTGAATCCCAATACCGATCGTCTTATGGCATAAATGTCGTTTCCCCGCTCGGCAATTCCGACAATATCCACATGTGATATGTCCTTCGCCAGACACGCGATCTCCGATTTTGAAATGAGTTACGCCGGAACCTATTTCTTCCACAATCCCTACAAATTCGTGGCCAGTAACTAAAGGTGTTTCAATGTTTCGTTGAGACCATTCACCCCATTTATAAATATGTAGGTCTGTGCCACATATGGCTGTGTGGGTGGTTTTAATTTTTACATCATTTGTACCACACTCGGGAATGGAGATGTCTTCCAGCCAAATGCCTTTTTCGGGCAATTTTTTAACTAATGCTTTCATTCAGTATTCGGTAAGTAAATTTAGATGTATGTATTGAATGAAAAAATTTAATGAGTTATACTTCCCATACCCAAAGGAATAAAGCAGGCAAAATATGGACTCCAAATATAATTATTAATAATAGAAGATATGACTCAACTTAAAAAATCACTGGGCCTCTTTGACAGCATTGCACTCTTGGTGGGGATTACCATTGGTTCTGGCATTTTTGCCACACCTCAGATCATTGCGGGTTATTTGGATTCTTTTTCAACGATCATTTTACTGTGGGTTGGGGTGGCCATATTTGTTTTCACAGGCGCACTCATTTATGGAGAGTTGGGAAGCCGCTTCCCCAAAACAGGCGGTGAATATGTGTATATTCAAAAAGCATTCGGTCCATTTTGGGGATTTATATTTGGGTGGGCGCAGTTATTTATTATTCGCACCAGCCCCGCTGCAGGACTTTCGTTAATTACAGCAAATTATATTGGATTCTTTTTTCCCATGGATCAGTCAACCAAGATGATAGTTGCCAGTGGCATCATTATCATATTTGGTTTCATCAATTATCTTGGTGTTGAGCGGGCAAGCCTGTATAACAAAATGTCGTCTTCAATCAAAATTGGAGGATTATTATTATTTGCAATCGTGGGTTTCATCATGATAAATGGCGATTATAGTCAGTTGTCCATTGCAGCAACGGCAACAGGGTCTTTAGGATCTACTGGTAATATTGTGGCGGCACTTATGCTTGTTCTTTTTTCATTCATTGGCTGGGATCGCGTCGGATATGTGGCTGGCGAAATGAAAAATCCAACAAAGGTGATTCCTCAAAGTATGATTTATGGAATTACAGTTATTATTTTGCTCTATCTTAGTGCCAATATTCTTTACCATAGTGCGTTAGGTATGGAGGTGATGCGTAATAGCGCCATTGTGGCTTCGGATACGGCCATAAAACTATTTGGACCTATTGGCGCCGGTTTGATTTCGCTAATGGTGATTGTTTCTGCCACGGGTAGCATCAATGGAACGATCATGTCAGCCAGTCGAGTGTATTATGCTATGGCCCGGGATGGGCTTATGTTCAAGTGGCTGAATTATGTGGATGAAAAATATCAAACACCTTCCCATGCTATTATTGCGCACTGTATCTGGGGGATTGCACTTATTTTAATCCGACAAAATTTTGAAACAATCGTGGCGGGGATGGTCTTCGCCATCCTGATATTTTATGGATTTACCACGGTTGCATTTTTTAAGTTTCGGCAAGATAACACTGGCGAAGAAAATGGATATCGCTTGCCATTCTATCCGATTTTACCGGGAGCATATTTATTGGGAATTGTCATTTTAGTTTTATTGCGAGCCTATTATGAAACGGGAAAATCAGTTCAGGATCTGACATTTGTTTTAACAGGTATTCCGGTATATTTTCTTTTATTCAAAAAACGAATGAATCGCTAATATTATTGGTAATAACATTAACTGAAGGAGTTTTACTGATGTTGGGTCCATTGAATCAGATAAACTGGCCGATATGGTCATTTTAGACAAGAATTCACTTGTAAATTTTCGCAATACCAATACAGTGAAATACGTTATGAAAAATGGTTTTTTTTATAAAGCGGATTCCATGGATGAAATCTGGCCAAAAAGTAGTTCCTTGCCACCATTATGGTGGTGGAACGACGGACCAGAAAACTAGATAATTCACCAGTTCCTAATGCATATACGACCTTTTATTTTTTGCCTCATTATATCCTTATGTTCAATCGCTGCCCAGGATCGACCCGAGGTTGTGGCCATTCGAACGGAATTAACTATTAAGGTTGACGGTCTGTTAGATGAGCCTGTTTGGGCTACCATTAAACCGATTACTGAATTCGTCCAACGACTCCCCTTGGATGGGGGTGAGCCAACGGAAAAGTCCGAAATGCGAATCCTCTATGATGATAATCATCTATATTTCGGATTTACTTTTTTTGATAGTGAACCTGAAAAAGTTCGTGCGACGATTCTTAATCGAGGTGGCTGGATTCATAGGGATGATAAGTTAGAAATTGCACTTGATACTTATTTAGATCGAAGAAATGCGTATTTATTTGAAATGAATCCATTGGGGACACAAGATGATGCATTGATCTCTGATGAAAGTCTCCCAAGTTTAGATGAATGGGCTTGGGATGGTGTATATATAAGCGAAGGCCGAGTCACTGATTATGGTTGGGTATTAGAAGTGGCTATTCCATGGAATACCTTAAGATTCCCAAGTAAGGATGAATTGACTATGGGATTAGCCGTAAAAAGATATATCAATAGAAAAAATGAGAGTGCAATTTGGCCACATATTGGTTTGGAATATAGTTCAGATGTTTATCAAGTCTCTCAATATGCCAATTTGACTGGATTAAAAAATATTAAGCGTGGGAATGATATTAAGATTAAACCTTTTGGTATTATAGGATCTCAAAAACAAATCTTAGAAGATGAAACTATATCTGATAATTTGGGAAATGGTGGGGTTGATCTTTACTATGGATTAAAATCTAACTTGACCCTCAATTTGACCTATAATACGGATTTTGCTCAGGTAGAATCAGATAATGCTCAAATTAACCTTACAAGATTTAGCCTATTTTATCCCGAAAAAAGAGAATTCTTTTTAACTAGATCTAAATTGTTTGGTTTTGGAAATTCGCGCCAAACAGAAGTGTTTTTTAGCCGAAGGATCGGGTTGAATCAGGATGTCGTTGGCGGTGCCCGCTTGTTTGGTCAAATTGGAAAAACATCCGTTGGCGCATTGAATATCCGTACTCGAGACGATGGAGATTTACCTGCAACCCATTATAGTGCAATTCGACTAAGGAAAGATGTTCGTGATCGAACAACGGTTGGAGCCATCATTACGGATGTGTCAAGTAAAGGGGTTCGTAATTCCGTTTATGGTATTGACGGTCAAATGAGGTTTTGGGGAAATAGCAGTGTTTCGGCCTGGTACAGTCAGGTGGATGATACAAGTCTTGTAGGACCTTCTGCTGCATCCATGATTAAGTTGGATTTGAGGAATGATCGTTATTTTTTAACGACAGGTCAGCACCGTGTGGATAAAGATTTTCATCCTGCTCTAGGATTTGTCCAAAGAAATGATATGGTAGGTACTGGTGCGATAATGGGGTTTACGCCTAGAGTAGGGGATGGAGAAGAACTAATTCGCCAAATGAGATATACATTATACATAAGAGATGTTAAGAACCTTGAGGGCCTTAGTGAGACAAGTATTATAAATGGTGGAATTGATGCTATTTTTGAATCTAGAGATCGTATTGGATTGAAAATTATTCAAGAGAAAGAAAAATTATCGAATGGTTTTACTTTAGGTAATGGGCTTGAAATACAGAAAGGGAATTATAGAGATAGAAAAATTTCACTTTCTGCTAGAACAAATCAAAGCAGAGGTATTTGGGGTAACTTTTCTATTTCAAAAGGAGATTATTTTGGTGGAAATAAAACGAGTTGGGCTGGCTCCATTGGGAAACAGATTTCCAATCATTTGACCTTGTACGGATCTGCCAACCAAAATATTATATTTATGTCCAACCAAGGCGAATTCACAGCAAATGTTTATGGATTTACTGCTGAAGTCGCATTAAACCGAAAATGGTTTGGGAAAGCCCTGATTCAGTATGATAATTTTTCAGAACAACTCCAATTGTATTGCCGCATTAATTGGATTCATACGCCGGGGAGCGATCTGTTTATCGTATTGAATCAACGCTATGATATGGCCGGGTCAAAGTCCAGTTTGGTCCAAGGTACACAAGTGGTGAAGTTGACATATCTTTTTCAAATATAAGTGACCGGCTTATTGTTTTCACAGGTTTGTCGCACCTAAATTATTGACATATATTTCACTATATAGATTCAATTTCAATGAGTAGAATTATTTCATTAACAAATCAAAAAGGCGGTGTGGGCAAAACAACCACCTCAGTCAATCTAGCTGTTAGCCTCGCTGTATCTGAGGTAAAAACGCTTCTGATTGATTTAGACCCCCAATCGAATGCGACCACAGGTGTTGAGGAATTATTAATTAATACTGATAAAAACATCTATGATGCATTGATTCGGGGCACACCTACAAAAGAGGTTATTACTAAAACTCAATTAAGTCATCTAAATCTTATTACCTCTACGAGCGATCTAGTTGGCGCAGAAGTTGAATTGGTGAGTATTATGGCTCGTGAGCATCAATTGGAAAAAGTTTTAAAACCTATTTTAAAAAAATATGACTACATCTTGATTGATTGTCCCCCTTCCTTAGGCTTGCTCACCTTGAATGCATTAACCTGTTGCGATACAGTTATAATACCAATCCAATGTGAATATTATGCGTTGGAGGGGTTGGGTCAGCTATTAAATACGATTCGTTTGGTTCAGAAAAATTTGAATCCGAATCTGGAAATAGAGGGCGTACTTTTGACCATGTTTGATGGAAGATTAAACTTGTCCAAACAGGTGGCTGATGAAGTGCGTGGTTATTTTGAAGATAAAATATTCAATACCGTCATACAACGAAATGTACGATTGAGTGAGGCACCCAGTTTTGGGAAACCTGCTTTATTATATGATGCCAATTCTACTGGTGCACAAAATTATATGGCCTTGGCAGAGGAGATTTTCACCCGTGACAACTAAACGACTTGGGAAAGGGTTAGGTGCGTTGATTCGCCCACTTGAGAAACAGGACACATTACCCGCAGGCGTAACCAAGATTCCAATTTCAAAAGTAAAAATGAACCCCCATCAACCTCGTAAAACATTTGATGAAAAAGCATTAAGAGAATTAGAAGCATCCATTCGAGAAAAGGGTGTAATCACACCCATTACTGTACGAGTCGATGGGGATTGGTATATCTTGATAGCGGGCGAAAGACGATTGCGAGCATCCAAACTGGCAAAGAAAAAAGAAATTCCCGCATATATCATCGAAGTTACTAACGATGTTGAAATGATGGAAGTGGCGTTGATTGAAAATATTCAACGAGAGAATCTAAATCCATTGGAAGAAGCCGAAGCATATGCAGTATTACAAGGTGAATTTGGTTTGGCTCAGACAGCTATTGCAAAATCTGTGGGTAAGAATCGTTCAACCATCACAAATGCACTTCGATTATTACAACTGCCACCTGAAATAAAGAAGAGTATAAGAGACAATAAAATATCCGCAGGACATGGTCGGGCCATTCTGGCCATGAAAACCCAAGTGGGGATGAATAAACTTTGGCATTTAATCTTAGATCAGAATTTATCTGTTCGGGGTGCTGAGGCGATTGTAAAAGAAAAAACACAAACAAAACCCAAATCGAAACCATCAAGGCCTAAACAAAAAAATGCAGCCATTCGCCAATTAGAAAATGAAATGATTTCCATTTTTGGTACAAAAGTACGTTTGACCCATAAAGGGAAAAAAGGTGGTTCAATTACCGTAGATTATTATTCTGATGAAGATTTGGAACGCGTCTTAGATTTATTGCGTTCAATCAAATAAATGGGATGAAACCGAGTCGATATACTTTTCTGATTATTCCGGACCATGATGGTGAGAACAAACGTTTTTCTTTTTCTCGAATCATTGTACAGATTATATTGTTTTCATTCTTCTTTATTATAACCGGAATGGTCATTTCATTGTTGTTCCTAACCCCGAGAGCCATTGATCATAAAAGTATGGAAAATCGATATAATGAATTAATGGGTGAACGGCAAAAAGTGTTGGAATTATATCGAGATTTAGAGCAGTTGAAACAAATGGAACTGGTCGTACAAAAAGCGTTGGGGACAGACTTAGATATGAGTCAATCAGAAGGAAGAGACTTAAATAAGATTTTGGAGGATGAACCACTCAGGTTTGGTTATCTGGATTATATACCCACATTGATTCCAGTTGATGGATACGTGACACAAAAAATGGTCGAAAATCAGAAGTCGGAAGATCGTCTACATTTTGGTATTGATATTGCCGTTCCTTTGGGTGAATCGGTAAAAGCATCTGGGGGTGGCCAAGTGGTTTTTGCTGGCATGACTACAGAATTAGGTAATTTGGTGGTCATTTATCATGGAAATAATTATTTTACCTACTATGGACATAACGAAAAATTAAAGGTAGAACAGTACCAATATGTAAATCGTGGTGATTTAATTGCAACAACTGGGAGCTCAGGAAAAAGTTCTGGACCTCATTTGCATTTTGAAATATGGAAAGAGGGGAAAGCAGTGGATCCTTTGTTGTATTTTCCAGAATTGAATAAAACTAATATGAGCGTGGATTGATATGGCTAAAAATGAATATAAAGATGTACATACAATGATTGGTGCCGATGCGGTCATTCAGGGAAATGTTTCCTGTCAGGACGGTGTGGCAATTTATGGTAAGGTTTTTGGGGATGTGACCTCAGAGGGCCCTGTGCGAATAGCTCGCGGTGGAGAGGTTCATGGAAATGTACAAGCAGCTGAATCTCAGATTGGTGGAATTATTGATGGGAATGTCCGGGTAGAGGGTCGAGCTGTTTTGGGTGCAGAATCCCAACTCAAGGGTGATTTGATTTATCGAACTTTGGTTATTGAAGAAGGTGCCAAGTTCCAAGGCCATTGTGTGTTGGCAGGTAGTGAACCCACAGTTGAACCGGATTATCAACCGGAACCACCACAGGGTGAAGATTATTCTGATCATCATGGCGAATGATCCTGATCATTTCTTAGGAAAATCCTTACACCAATTTCAGCGTTTTGTTCGCCAGTCTGGGGCCGCAGCCGGCGCAGCCTATACCTTAATGGGTGCCATCCTATTTTTGGGCGCATTGGGTTTTTTTTTAGATCAATATTTTCAATCCTCCCCTTTATGGCTTCTTTTGGGTTTAGGATTAGGTATTATGGTTGGATTTTATGAACTGGCCAAGACCGTTTTTAAAAAATGAAACCAATCATTTATTTAACAGCACTTGCTTTGGGCATTTTCGGCTTAGCTGCTGGCATTCAGCCTGATAATCAATTAGAAATATTTTGGGGGATTCTTATGCCCTGGGCGGTGTCAATAACTGAATTATTTTTTGTATTCAAAATGAAAGAAAAATCCCCTCAATTAACGACAAAAGTTTTGATGATTGGGTTTGGGGGTAAAATGATTGTCTTTGGTTTGTATTTATTTACCATTATCTACTTTTATTCTTTTGAGCCTTACCCATTTATGTTTAGTTTCGCGGGCTCTTTTCTGGCGTTTCATACGTTAGAGGCGTTCGTGTTAAAATCACTTTATTAATCATAAGAAATTTTAAAGATACATAAATGATATCAGGCGGCGAACAAGCTCACGGTTCTAGTGTAATGGACCAAGTTGGCGACAATATAATCCATCACGTTTCGAACTCAGACATTCACCACCCTATTGTGCATTTGCCACATTTATTTGGGATTGACATGTCTGTTACCAAGCACGTCATGATGTTATGGGTTGTTGCTGTATTGGTTTCTGTTGTGGTCATTATTCCTATTCGTAGATTTCTTCGAAAAGGGAGTGGTGTGCCAACTGGAATGATCAATGCTATTGAGTCCATTGTAAAATTTATTCGAGATTCAATCGTAAAACCAAATGTTGGTTCAAAATGGGTCATGATGTGGACACCTTTATTGCTTACCTTTTTCTTTTTCATTTTATTTGCCAATGCCATCGGAATGATACCTATTTTTGATGTCCTTGGGCTATCAGATCGTTTTCTATTTCACACAAACCCTGAATCTTTTTTAAATCGTCTACTTCATGGCGGTGTTACTGCTACAGGTAATTTTAATGTTACCGCCGGGTTGGCAACCATTACATTTTTCTCAATCATGGTGGCGGGAACCTTGGCGCATGGATTTATTAATCATTGGAAAAACTTAGCACCCAAAGGGTTGGCATGGCCGGTCTATATAATTTTAATTCCCATTGAGTTAATGGGATTATTGGTAAAGCCTTTTGCATTAACCATGCGATTGGCAGCCAATATGACGGGTGGTCATATTGCCCTACTGGCTCTTTTATCTCTTATGGCCATTTTTGGCGAAATGTTTCATAGTACAGCCGCTGGAGTTGGCGTTGCGTTTATCTCCGTCCCCATGGCTGCTGCAATATCTGGATTGGAAATTATTGTGGTACTGGTTCAGGCTTATGTCTTCACATTATTGACATCTGTATTTATTGGTATGGCAATTAACGTAGATCATTAATCAAACATAAAGGAAATCAAAATGGAAGCAACTGCATTTCTCCCAATAGGTATGGGGTTAATCGTTATCGGCGCCGGAATTGGAATCGGCAAATTTGCTGCAGCCGCAGCCGAAAGTATTGCACGTCAGCCTGAAGCTGCCGATAAGATCACGGGTGCTGTGAATCTGCCACTCTTTCTATTAGAAGGTGTTGCAATTCTCGCAGAAGTGTTCACGTTTTTAATGCTGATTCTTTAATCAGAAAATAGCAAATAATTATGGATCCCAGCGCACCGAATCCGTTAGTCCAATTAGATCCAGGCTTATTTATCTGGACAATTATCACCTTTTTGGTGCTGTTTTTTGTCTTGGCTAAATTTGCCTGGAAACCATTGCTAAAAATGCTTCAAGATCGGGAAGATATGATTCGTAGTTCTCTTGATGATGCTGAGAAAGCCAAGGTAGAATTGGAACGACTCAGCGAAGAATCAGAAGCAATCATGGCGAAAGCACGATCAGAGGCACAATCTATCTTAGCTGAAGGAAAAACTGCCGCAGAAAAGGTAAAAGGCGACATTATTGCAAAATCAAAAGAACAGGCGAATAAAATCCGTGAGGATGCTGGAAATCAAATTCAGGTCGAAAAAGAAAAAGCTATAGCCGAAATAAAGGGAGAGGTTGTAAACCTGACCCTTTCGGTAGCAGAAAAGCTAATTCAAAAAAACCTGAGTGATGCAGATAACAAATCTCTGATCGAAGCATCATTAAAAAAAGTGAAACCATATGAAGCTTGAGTCTAGGGCAAAAAACTTTGCCGAAGCCCTTTTGAATGTGGCGGAGAAATCCGGTTCAGAAAAAGCGGTAAAAGACTCTTTGGACTTGGTCAATCGTACCATGCGGATTTCTCCTGAATTTCGAGCCTTTCTCTTATCCAAACGGATAAGTGAATCTCAAAAGTCAGAAGCAATCAAGGCAGCGCTTGGGGACAAATGCCACCCAGTTGTATCCGAATTTTTAGGACTTATTACGGGTGAAAATCTGATTAAACTACTTACGGAAATAAGCAAAGCATATAATATTAAATTTGCTGAAGCCATGAATTACGTATCAGTGACGGCACATGTAACAAGTGAATTGTCCGACAGCGGTGAAGCAGAACTCAAAGCTTCGTTGGAATCGGTTCTCGGGAAATCAACAGATTTGAAGATCAATGTTGATCCATCTTTGATTGGTGGTATTAAGCTTCGCGTTGGAAACAAATTCTTGGACGCATCTATCCAGAATCAATTGGAAAATATGCGTCTTACACTACTAAAAGTATAACCTATTTTAAAGGAAACTATGGATATCAAAACGGATAATATCACAGCCCTACTGAAGGAACAGATTGCCAAATTCGATCTGTCTGTAGATGTATCAGAAGTGGGCGAAGTTTTGGAAGTTGGTGACGGTGTCGCTCGCGTTAGCGGATTAGAAAACGTCATGAGTTCCGAACTTGTAGAATTGCCAAATGGCGTTTATGGCATGGCCTTAAACCTTGAAGATGACAATGTAGGATTGGTGTTATTCGGCGATTCACGTCTTGTAAAAGAAGGTGACTTGGCAAAACGAACCGGCCGGGTTGTGGAGGTTCCAGTTGGGGAAGCCATGCTGGGTCGCGTGGTGAATCCTTTGGGTCAACCAATTGATGGGAAGGGCCCTATAGATACAAATGACCATTTGGACATTGAACGGAAAGCGTTAGGTGTAATGGCAAGATCCCCTGTTAATCAACCGCTTCAAACAGGTATCAAAGCTGTGGACAGCATGATTCCGATTGGTCGAGGTCAACGTGAATTAATCATTGGAGATAGACAAACCGGTAAAACCGCTGTTGCCATTGATGCAATTATTAATCAGAAAAATACCCACGATGGGGATGCACCTGTTTACTGTATTTATGTGGCCATTGGTCAGAAAGCATCTACTGTTGCAACTATTGTGGCAGAATTAGAAGCCAATGGTGCTATGGAATACACGACCGTCGTTGCTGCGAATGCATCTGATGCTGCTCCGCTACAATATATTGCACCTTATTCTGGTTGCGCCATGGGTGAACATTTCAGAGACAATGGTCAACATGCACTCATTGTGTATGATGATTTATCAAAACAGGCTGTAGCTTACCGTCAAATGTCTTTGGTATTACGTCGTCCACCGGGACGTGAAGCATTCCCGGGAGATGTATTCTACCTTCATAGTCGGCTATTGGAAAGAGCATCTAAACTTTCGGATGATTTAGGTGGTGGTTCATTAACGGCCTTGCCGATCATTGAAACGCAGGAAGGTGACGTATCCGCCTATATTCCAACCAATGTAATTTCCATTACAGACGGCCAGATTTATCTGGAAAAGAATTTGTTTAACTCTGGTGTCCGTCCTGCCATTGATGTAGGAATTTCCGTTTCCCGTGTGGGAGGAAATGCTCAAATCAAAGCCATGAAAAAAGTGGCGGGTACTTTACGTTTGGACTTAGCCCAGTATCGTGAACTAGAAGCATTTGCAAAATTCGGTTCAGATTTGGATAAAAATACACAAGCGCAATTGACCCGTGGTGAACGGATGGTTGAGATTTTAAAGCAAGGCCAATATACCCCAGTGAGCGTGGAAAAACAGGTTGCGGTGATTTTTGCTGCTTCCAAAGGATATATCGATGGCGTCGATGTGGATAAGGTTTCAGAATATGAATCTAGTCTTTTTGATTACCTTGAAGCCAATAGTGGGGATGATTTGAAGGAACTCGCTGCTGAAGGTGTCATTAGTGATGAAATGGAGAAACGGCTGGAAAAATCAATTGGTGATTTTACAAAAGGATTTACTGTATAGGTTATGGCCAATCTAAAGGATATTCGTGACCGGATTAAATCGGTCAAAAGCATCCAAAAAGTAACCAAGGCAATGAAAATGGTTGCGGCTGCCAAAATGCGCCGTGCCCAAGAAAATATGGAGCAGGCAAGACCATATTCCAGTCGGTTAACGGAAATAATTCAAAATTTACTCCCGGATGTGGATCGTGGTTTATTACCATTGCTTAATGTACGAGAAGTAAAACGAGTTGCTTATGTGGTTGTCACATCCGATAAAGGATTGGCAGGGTCATTCAACAGTAGTGTTCTTCGGAAATCTCAAAATGAAATTGATGAATTGGGAAAAGAAAATGTGGATGTCTTTTGCATTGGGAAAAAAGCCAGAGACCATTATAAATCCCGTGGATATACTATTATTGAGTCACATGTGGATTTCTGGAGTAATCTCAATTTCAACCACGCCATCAAAATCGGGAATGGTATTGTCAGTTATTTTTTGAATGGAAATGTGGACGAAATTCGTGTGGTTTATAATCAATTTGTCAATGTAGCATCTCAAATGGTGCTGACGGAACAACTGCTACCATTGGAATATGAAGCAGATCAAAATACTGTTGTTGATAGACTTTATGAACCATCCAAAGATGATATTGTGAAGTCATTGGTGCCGAGACATCTCAATGTTCAGATGTGGAAATATTTATTGGAATCATACGCCAGTGAACAAGCGGCACGTATGGTGGCCATGGAAAATGCCACCACTAACTCAGAAGATATGATTAAAGATTTAACATTAGAATTTAACAAAGCACGGCAAGCAACGATTACGACAGAAATGTTAGAAATCGTGAGCGGTGCAGAAGCGCTAAAAGGATAAGGGAAAACCAAAATGTCCAAAATTACAGGTAAAATTTCTCAAATTATGGGTGCAGTAGTCGACGTCGTTTTTGAAGACGGTCGACTCCCAGAAATATTAAACGCTCTTGAAGTAGATCGTGGTAAAGAAGGACCATTGGTACTAGAAGTTGCCCAGCATTTGGGTGATAGTATGGTTCGTACCGTCGCCATGGATTCTACTGACGGGCTAACCCGGGGTATTTCTGTAGTTGACTCGGGTATTCCAATTTCAGTACCAGTGGGTCCAGAAACATTGGGACGGTTGTTTGATGTTCTGGGAAACACAATCGATGGAAAAGAGGCTTTTGACGTCAAAAAAAGAAATCCCATTCATCGTTCAGCTCCCAAGCATGAAGATTTAACTACGTCTACAGAAATGTTGGTCACCGGTATTAAAGTGGTAGATCTTATGGAGCCTTACACCAAGGGTGGTAAAACCGGATTATTCGGTGGAGCTGGTGTGGGTAAAACTGTATTAATTCAAGAATTGATCCGTAATATTGCCACAGAACATGGCGGATATTCTGTATTTGCCGGTGTGGGCGAACGGACCCGTGAAGGAAACGATCTTTATAATGAAATGACCGAATCCGGCGTGATCGATAAAACCACCATGGTATTTGGTCAAATGAATGAACCTCCCGGTGCCCGCCTTCGAGTGGCATTGAGTGGCTTGGCTATGGCAGAATATTTCCGTGATGACGAAGGTAAAGATGTTTTACTCTTTATTGATAATATTTTCCGATTTACCCAGGCCGGGTCAGAAGTATCCGCACTCTTAGGACGAATGCCTTCTGCTGTGGGTTATCAACCAACCCTCTCCACCGAAATGGGTGATTTGCAGGAACGCATTACATCCACTAAAAAAGGATCTATTACATCGGTCCAAGCTGTGTATGTACCTGCAGATGATTTGACCGATCCAGCACCTGCAACCGCTTTCGCTCACTTGGATGCAACCTCCGTATTAGAACGTAAAATTGCGGAACTGGGGATCTATCCCGCTGTAGATCCATTGGCTTCTACATCTAGAATTTTGGATCCGCGTGTGATTGGCGATCGACATTATAATGTGGCGCGACAAGTTCAGGGTGTTCTTCAGAAATATAAAGATTTACAGGATATCATTGCTATTCTGGGTATGGATGAATTATCTGATGAAGACAAACAGGTGGTATCTCGTGCCCGTAAAATCCAGAAATTCTTTTCTCAGCCGTTCTTTGTGGCAGAGCAGTTTACCGGAACGCCCGGACGATATGTGAAGCTAGAAGAAACTATTTCCGGTTTTGAAGCGATTCTGAATGGTGATGTGGATGATGTCCCAGAAAATGCATTTGCCTATGTAGGAACCATTGATGAAGCCATTGAAAAAGCGAAAAAAGAAGCGGCCTAAATAAATGAGCGCATTCACCTTAGAAATTGTAACACCAACACAGATCCTTGAAGCAGAAGAAGTATCCTATGTTCGCTGTCCCGGGACCGATGGTTCTTTTGGTATAATGGCAAGTCATCGTGAAGCGGTGATTGGATTAGATGTAGGGGAGATAAAAATCACCCAAGGCGGTAAAGATTCTTTCTATGCCACCAGTGGTGGGTTTGCTGAAATTACAAAAGAAAAAGTTCAATTATTGGTGGAGACGGTAGAAAAAGCTGATGAAATTGATTCCGGTCGGGCTGAGGCATCCTTAACACGGGCAAAAGGGCGCGTTTCGGGCACAGATGGTTCTGATTCAAAAAGGGCAGAGACAGCACTTTTTAGAGCAGTAAATAGACTTCGGGTTTCAAAACGATAGATTTTTTTAAAATTAGAGACTTGAAATATTAAACTCGAAACGGTTCTCGTTTCGAGTTTTTTATTTTTAAATTGTATGATGAGTTTTAAAGAAACAGAAACAGATGAAAGCTATTTTTGGTTAAATATTCTTGGTGAATCCGATATTATTCAAAACAAAAATTAAAAGAAATAATGGTTGAATCAAATGATCTGGTTGCCATTTTTGTATCCATATCAAAACGAAATAAGAAATGACCTTTCAAGTCTCATTGTTTCAACTTTCAAAGTTTACAAATGAATAAACGAACACATACTTGCGGTGAATTGAATGCCAACCATGTTGGCGAATCTGTTGTTTTAAACGGTTGGGTGAATACGGTTCGTCTCCACGGCCAAGTGGTTTTTGTGGATTTACGGGACCGCTATGGCAAAACCCAGATCGTATTCAATTCAGAAGACTATCCCGGCGATTTTGATGCGGTGAAAAAACTTTCCATGGAGGATGTCCTTTCTGTAACCGGAACTGTCCAGAACCGAGGAGAAGGGGCGGTGAATCCTGATTTGTCCACGGGAGAGATCGAAGTCATGATCTCCAAAATGGAGATGCTCAACGAAGCAGCCCCATTACCCTTTATTATAAGCGACCGCCACAGCGCTGAAGAGGATTTGCGTTTAAAATATCGTTATATAGAATTGCGGACCGATGAGCTCCAAAATAATTTGAAGATTCGCCATAAGACCTATCAGGCAGTGCGTTCATATTTATCCGGTCAGGATTTTATGGAAGTGGAAACACCGGTTCTTATGAAATCCACACCTGAAGGCGCTAGAGATTATCTTGTCCCCAGTCGAATACACCATGGTCGGTTTTATGCTCTGCCTCAGTCACCTCAGATTTATAAACAGATTTTGATGATTTCAGGATATGACCGTTATTTTCAGATTGTGAAATGTTTTCGAGATGAAGACCTCCGGGCGGATCGCCAACCGGAATTCACTCAAATTGATATTGAAATGTCCTTCGTGGATGAAGAAATGATTTTCGCCCAAATGGAAGGCTTGACTTGCAATGTATTCAAAGAAGTAATCGGTGTTGATTTGCCCAAATCGTTCCCGCGACTTACTTGGGACGACGCTATGGATACATTTGGTTCCGATAAGCCGGACACGCGATTTGATCTATTCCTTCAAGATGTTAAACCATTTACCGATCAATCAGACTTCAATGCATTCAAGTCTGCAGAAATAGTCAAAGGATTGGTAGTCCCCGGTGGTGCCAAATATTCCCGAAAGAATATTGATGGATTCACATACTTTGTGAAAAAATACAAAGCCAAAGGATTGGCCTGGATGAAGGCCGATGGCGGCCAGCTCACAGGCGGTATTTCAAAATTCTTTGATGAAGAAGCACTTCAGAAAGAATTGATTACTGAAACAGGTATGAATGATGGAGATATTATTTTCATTATTGGTGATGAAAAAGAAATAACCCTAACAGCCCTTGGTGCTTTACGGGTTGAGATTGGTAAAGCGGAAGGATTTTCTAATACAGGAGAATTCAAGCCCATATGGGTGACAGACTTCCCCATGTTTGAATATGATGCTGAAGCTGATCGGTATATTGCTATGCATCATCCTTTCACAGCACCATCTTCTTCTGATATTAAAGATTTGGAAACCGATCCCGGTTCGCTTAAATCCCGTGGGTATGACTTGACCATGAATGGGTACGAAATTGCCGGCGGCTCCATCCGAAACCATAAACCGGAATTTCAAGCCAAAATATTTGAACTATTGGGTATGGATGAAGCGGAAGCCACTGCAAGATTTGGTTTTTTAGTTGAAGCCTTGAAATACGGTACCCCGCCCCATGGTGGGATTGCATTTGGGTTTGACCGTCTGGTGATGCTTTTAGCCGGGACCAGTAATATCCGAGACGTCATTGCCTTCCCAAAAACAACCTCCGCCACATCTCTTATGGATGAAGCACCCAGCTCCGTTACGAACGATCAATTGGCGGAACTAAATATCAGAATTGTCAATAAAAAAAAATAAAGCGATTGGTTCTTTGGAAGAATGAAATTCTTCCAATCGTTACCTTTTTAATTTTTAATGTTGGGTATTGAGAAATACACTTCGTGCCATGTAATTTTCCGAAAACCAGTGCTCATAAATAATTGCACACAATACATTTTGAATACTCACTGTGCGGGAATCACATGATTCCTCATGACCCCATTAACCAGGAGAATAACTATGGTACGCTCCAGATTGATGATGAAATTGTTACTGATGATAACAGTGGTTTTTTCCCAAAAACCCGATTGGATTATTCAAGCTGAAAAAATGATTAATGAACAAATTGTCATCCGAGGTATAACAGATCAAAATGTGCTGAAAGTATTGAGCACAACTCCCCGCCATCAGTTTGTTCCACCGGAAGTGGTCAAATATGCCTATGATGATAATCCACTTCCTATTGGTGAAGGCCAAACAATTTCCCAACCCTATATTGTGGCATTTATGACGGAAATTCTTGAGATTGATTCGAGTCATACCGTATTGGAAATTGGCACCGGGTCGGGATACCAGGCAGCGGTACTCAGCCCCTTAGTTAAACAGGTATATTCCATCGAAATTATAAAAGCGCTTGCAGACCGGGCAGACCGAACCTTACAAAAATTGGGATATAAAAATATTAACGTTCGCTGGGGCAATGGCTATGCAGGCTGGCCCGAAAAAGCGCCCTTTGACCGCATCATCGGTACAGCGGCGCCACCAGAAATCCCACCAGTATTAATAGATCAACTCAAACCGGGTGGTATAATGGTTTTACCTATTGGAAAAAAATGGCAGGAATTAGTGGTCGTGAAAAAAAGTAATTCAGGAACGGTTAGCAAAGAGACTGTATTGCCGGTCCGGTTCGTGCCCATGGTGCATCCGGAATAAAGTTATATAAAATTCTCTTTCTTTAATTAATCAAATTGTATATTTCCTTTGATTCTTATGAAGGAAATCGCCATCATTTGTAACTTGACTGCTGGAAGCGGTCAGGCCGAAAAGCGCTGGGAAAAATTCCAAATGGAGCTGGGTTCGGCATCGATTGATTATACCGTTCACTTTACCGAAGCACCCAACCATGCCACAGAACTCACAAAAAATGTTATTAATAATGGTGCAAAGCGAATCGTTTCTTTTGGGGGAGATGGTACTCTTAATGAAGTCATTCAGGGGATTATTTCTACATCACCAGGGTTCAGGGGAGACTTGGAATTGGTGGTGTTGGGTGCAGGCAGCAGTAATGATTTTGACAAGACGTTTGAAAAAATACCATGGATAGAAAAAATTCAGGGAGATAAAATCATTCCCATAGATTTGGTTCGCTTGGACTATATTAATTTTAATGGCGAATCGGCTACACGGTTTTTTGTGAATAATTCTAGTATTGGTGTAATCAGTCAAGCTGGAGATCGATTTAATAAAGTGAAAGGATTAACTAAGATAATTAAAAAAATTAGTGTGGATACAGCTGCTGTTTTGGCCGGTGTCCAAACTATTGCAACCTGGAACCCAATGAAAGTTATACTAATCGTCGATGGAGATACCGAAACGGATGTAACACTTAGTAATTTGACTGTTTACAAAAATCCATTTATCGCTGGAGATATGTATTACAATCGATGCGTAGATCGTGGGGATGGAAAACTTAGTGTCGCGTTGGTTGAATTAGAATCAAAATTGAAATTGATGGCAGTTATTCCTTCGTTGTTTACGGGGACAGCATTAGACAAAGATGGAACAAGATATATTGAATGCGAATGGTTAGAGTTGCAAACAGATCATAATGTGGTGATCGAAACTGATGGGGAGATTGTAGGACACCCTCCAGTACGATATACCATTTTGAAACATGCCATTCATACGGTGATTGGCTAATGGATTATTCGCAATTTTGTGCAGAAAATGTTTCTTGGGAAACGACATTTATTCCTGTAAGAAAAGGAGTGAAACTATTTGAAATTCATTTTATGCCTCCAAAGCCATCACCTTTTCCACCGGTGATTTTTCTCGCTGGTTGGGGATCATTAATTTATAGTTGGGAAATAGTGTTAAAGGAAATGACAAAAGATTTTGAAGTTTACTATGTGGAGACACGAGAAAAAGGGTCGGCGATTCATCATGGTAAACAGGATTTGAGTATTGACTCGCTTGGTTCGGATTTGGATCCTATTGTCGCGCACCATAACCTATTGGGTAGGTCATACATCATGTTTGGCAGTTCATTGGGAGCGACAGTAATTCTCGATGCCATGAGTCAAGATAAAATTAACCCATCCTATTCTATCCTAATTGGCCCAAATGCAGAGTTCAAAGCGCCATGGTTTTGGATTTTGATCGCGAGAATAACACCACCATTTTTATATCACGTTATTAAACCAGTGATTATATGGTACATGAAAAAGAATTATTTGGATACAGATTCGGACCCGGAGCAATATCAAAAATATGTTCGGTCTTTGAATGAAGCACACCCGCAAAGGCTGCGACGGTCTGCGCTCAATTTTTCTAAATATAAAATTTGGGATCGATTAGGCAGTATTCATCAAAAAGTATTAATATTTACTGGTTCAAAAGATGTGATGCACGGATTTGAAAATACGGTTAAAATAGCAAAATCACTCTCTCAATGTGATTTGGTTGATTTGGGAACCAATGCCAAAACCCATAGTGTTGACATGGTAGACCAAATGCGTCAATATTTAGAGTAGGAAAACAATGGATAAAATAACGGTTAAACATATTTTAGAAAATGAAATTCAGGAGAAAGAGATTCGAACGTGGTCCACTTGGTCTTGTAATAAATCCGAATTTCCATGGGAGTATAGCGAAAGAGAATCCTGCTATATCTTAGAGGGACAAGTTGAAGTCACAACTGATGATGGCGATGTAGTCTCATTTGGTCCTGGCGATTTTGTTGTATTCCCTCAAGGATTGAAATGTACATGGAAAGTGAAACAGGCCGTTTATAAATACTTTTTATTTGGTTGATATAGCCGAAATACATCTACTTATTTAATTGAACTTTGTATTCCTAACAGCTTTAAAAGCTGAAGCAATTCCGATTATTAAGACATTTGGGTTAATAAAAGATCCCAATTCTCATTTATATCAAAATAATAATATTTTTCTTTGTATTACAGGGGTCGGGAAAGAAAAGACTACTTACCGATTAGAAAAAGTATCCCCATTTTTGAAGGAATTAGATTCAATCGTTATTATCAATATAGGAATTGCAGGCGGTAACCCTAGAAAAACAGTTATCGGAAATATGTATTTAATTCGATCAATTATTGATGATGAAACGAATAAAACGATAACCTTAAATCGATTTGAGAATCATCCTTTTGAAGAAATCGAATTGTCTACTGTTTCAAAGGGTGTTACCGATAAAGGGAAACAATATAAAGGGTTGGTTGATATGGAGGGGAGCTCGATTTATGATGTGATGACAAGGAAAGTTTCACCCGATCGAATGCTTTTTTTGAAAGTGGTTTCAGATCATATGGATGTAAAGGACTGGTCCAGTATTGATGCTACGGGACTAATCGTAAAGCATTTGCATTCTATAAAAACACACATTATAAAAGCAATTTAATTCCCTCTTTTTTTAGGAGATGAAACCATGGTGTATTTATTCCGGAATAATAATAACTGGGAATCCCTCTTCTTTATAAAGCCGATTAAATTCTCCAACTTCGTTATCCATAATTTGATTCAATTTTTCCTTATAGGTTTGCCAGTCTTCAGAAAGATCAACAAAACGTTCCCGCTGGCCTTGAGTTAAGGGAGGATCAGAACCATCAATCGTACTGAGCAAACTTAACATATGTGAATTTAGACGGTTGAGAAAATTAACCACATCTTGGAAAGTTTCCATTTTGGTTTGAACCACATTTCCTTCCCACATGTCGATCGCATCGATGGCTGCCTCCCCTGCTTTAATTAAATCTTCAACTTTATTTTTCTCTTTTAAGCGTCCATTCATTTTTTGAATCTGGTTACGAATGCTACGTGCTTTTACAATTGAACTGTGTAGGTCGTTGATTTGACCATACAAGTCCGCCATTAATGTTTGATGACTATTAAAATCATGGTCACGAATATCAACCTTTGGATCCGGTTCAATTTTAAATGGCTGCGTCATGGATGCTTCACCCATCGTTAATCGAGCATAATACTGACCCGGTCCGATACGATATCCAGCATAACCACCATAAAATGATACATCAGGTACCAGGGTTATATCGTCAACTCGAAAATTCCAGACAAATCGATTTACGCCTTTTTTGGCTGGTATTTTAGGCGATTGATAATTTTCCCCAAACGTTTTGGCTGAAGATCCTTTTTTGTTTGTAATGGTACGTATAATGGAATCATTATCATCCAAAATTTCCAATTTAACTTCACTGTCTTTTTCTATTTCATCAGCGATATGATAAATAACCACAGTACCTGTTGGAGGATTTTGACCGATCAAGGGAGAATTTTTACTTCCACCGGATATCCTAACAGTTGTCCGAGGCGTATATAAATGAAAATCTTTTTTAATATCTTCTTCATTGAATTGATGAATAAAAGTTAAATCATCCAAAATCCAAAATGCTCTTCCCTGAGTTGATGCAATCAAATCATTGTTACGAATGGTGAGATCGGTAATGGGAACTATGGGAAGATTTAATTGAAATTTTTCCCAGTTTTTCCCACCGTCGGATGACAAATAAAGTCCTGTTTCTGTACCCGCATATAAGAGATTATTTTTTATCGGATCCTCTCGAACAACACGAACAAAAGCATCTTTTTCAATTCCTTTTGTTTTTAGTGTCCAACTTCTGCCATAATTGGTTGTCTTATAAATATATGGAGACAGGTCACCAAATTTGTAGCGGGTAAATGCCACATAGGCAGTGCCGAGATGATGGGGGGATAGTTCTATTGCATTCACAATACCTTCATCCATGCCTTTT
The DNA here is from genome assembly GCA_018674655.1 of Fidelibacterota bacterium. Classification (GTDB taxonomy): domain Bacteria; phylum Fidelibacterota; class Marinisomatia; order Marinisomatales; family TCS55; genus TCS55. Next base: position 23,902 of record JABGZQ010000044.1, read on the forward strand.
GGGGTAATATTTTCCCAGTTTTCACCGCCGTCTTTTGTCATATGAATTAAACCATCATCTGAACCTGCCCAAAGGATGCCAGCTTCATGAGGTGATTCAACCAAATACATGATAGTGTTGTACACTTCGCCGCCAGCAGCCTCATTAGTGAAAGGAATACTCCCTAAATCCTGTTTGTGAATTTCATTTCGTGTCAAATCTGGGCTGATAATATCCCAGGAGTCTCCTCCACTCTGAGTTTTAAATACAACATTCCCAGCATGGTAAACCGTATTTGGATCATGTGGGGAAGCCACGATAGGTGCGTTCCAATTAAATCTAAATTTTTGATCTTTTGCCACAGAACCTAAACCAAGATATTCATAGGCCATGATACTGCGGCTTTTTTTAGTGATCACATTGAATTTTTCTATCAAACCCTGATAACATCCGCCATAGACATCAATGGGATTATCAGGATCGAAAGCCAAGTAAGCACTTTCACATCCAGCGACCCGATACCAATCGGACCAATCGATACCCTGTCCACTGGTTGCACTAGGGATTGCGACACTAGAATTATCCTGTTGACCACCATAAACGTAGTATGGGAATCGATTATCTGTAATCACGCGATAAAATTGTGCAGTAGGTTGATTTTTTTGAGATGACCATGAATTGCCACCGTTAAATGAAATATTGGCGCCGCCATCATTGGCGTTAATCATATTCTTATTATTATGGGGATTAATCCAAAGGCCATGATTATCACCGTGCGGTACATTAATCTTTTGAAAAGACTTGCCGCCATCGGTGGATTTCATGAAGGGTGCATTGAGAACATAAACGGTATTCTCATCTTGTGGATCTGCAAACACATGAATATAGTACCAGCTGCGTGCAATAAGAACACGATTACTATTGACACGTTTGAAGTTTTCCCCCCCATCATCTGAACGAAAGAGACCACCCGTTTCAGCTTCTGCAATCACATAGACTCGCTTGGGATTTGCAGCAGAAACACTGACATCAGTTTTACCCATATTCTCCGGAAGGCCTTTGGTTAGTTTATCCCATGTATCACCGCCATCAGTTGATTTATAAATACCGCTGCCGTCACCACCGCTTCGCATTTGCCAGGGCTGTCGTTGGTGATCCCAAAAAGATGCAAATAGAATACGGGGATTGGTTCTGTCCATACTCAGACCGCTCACGCCTGAATGATCATTAACAAATAATACTTTTTCCCAATGTTTTCCACCATCACTCGAACGATAAATTCCACGATCTTTACTGGCTGTATACTGGTCCCCTTGAACGGCTACATATACTAATTCTGCATTTTTTGGATGAACAATGACTTGGGAAATCGTTCGTGATTTTTCTAACCCGATATGGGACCAGGTATCACCTGCATCCATGGATTTATAAATGCCATCGCCATGAGAAGTCATGACCGGGCGGATACAAGCTTCACCCATACCTGCGTAAATAATATTAGGATCAGATTCAGCCACAGCCAATGCACCGACTGAACCTGTTTTAAGGAACCCGTCAGATACATTCTTCCAAACGATACCACCGTCAGTCGTTTTCCATATTCCACCCCCAACTGAACCAAAATAATATGTGAGAGGATCATTGGGACTGCCAACAGCAGTCAATGACCGACCACCACGAAAAGGACCAATATTCCGCCATTTCATTACATCTTTAACAGTTGTATCAAGTGATTCTGCCGATGTTATTCCGACACAGAAAAGAACAACGAATAAATAAAATTTTTTCACTTTTAATTCCTCCTAATTTATTTCATTTTTGACAGGATAAATTATTTTACTGAATAGCTTTTAGCACGTCTCGTCGGCTGACTTGTCCTACCAAAATACCATTATCTACTACGGGTAAGCGTCGGAAGTGTTTTATTTGAAAAATTTCAGCCAGATCTACAAGTCCCATTTCAGAATTAACAGTTGTTATTTCTGTGGACATAAAATCTTCAACACTGCCACCAGAATCACTGTAATATAAATCCTGAATGATTGTTGACATACAATCAATTTCAGATAATACACCAACCAGATTACCATTTTCATCCACAACGGGGGCACCTGAGATTTTATGTTTTAATAGAGATTCAATCGCAGCTCTGACTCGCATATCGGATTGAAATGTGACCAGTTTTTTTGTCATGATATCCTTGACGGCACGAGGTCTCATTCTGTTTCTCCCTCGTTGGGTTTATCCGTGTCACTATTTCCCACATATTCTTTTACTGATTCAATAACCGACGGGGCTAAATCCATTAATTTACCTGTCAGACTTTCTTTATCTCCAATGGTCATAAGTTTTGCGCCATCTTCACCCACGACCACAAATGCAACTGGTTCAATAGACCATCCACCGCCCACACCTTGCCCGTTTCCTTTTTTGCCTTTTTCATCACCTTCGCCACCGCCGCCGGCAAAGCCAAACATCACTTTTGATACGGGAATTACTGTATGGGTATCCGTTTTGATGGGTTCCCCAACCACTGTTTTGGATGTCATTAATTCCTGTGCTTCTTTAAGCGTATTTTTAATTAATTCTGCTATACTCATATTATTCCTTTCACTTCTTGAATTTAAAATAAGTTTTGATAGCCTGCCACAAAACTTTCCCCGGTATAAATTTCATTCTAAATCGACCATTAATGTCTGTTTCAAATTGATTATTAAATCGTGGGTTGATTACAATATCTACCTTTCTACCCCTAATTAACCTACCGATCGATTGACTCCATCCATAGATTATTCCGGTATACATTGGATTGGGAAACCCCAAATTACCATTTAACAAAAAGTGGTCAAAATGGATTTCTCTTAAGGCTGCCATTCCAATTTTTATATAGGGAATGTTCGACTTATTTTTCTTTTTTAATTTCCTATTTTTATGGTTTGGTTTTTTATTTTGTGGAAGAGAAAAAGAAAATAATGGTTTATCAAAACGGCCAATACCAATTCGGATGGATGGAAATGGGGAAATAGATATACCGCGATGAATACCCCCTAAATGGATATGAGAATTTCCTGATTTATCCTGTGCCATCCATTGAATATTTCCTGAAACTGCGAGTCGATATGGAATAAAAAGAATTAATAAGAAAAAGCTGATTAAAGCAAATAAACCCCACAGTATAATATTTAAATCCATGGTCTAATTTGAGTCATTGAGAAGGATATCTGCCAGTAAAAACCTATTCGAATAAAGATGATTCCATTGCAAGAAGGGTTTTGGCTTTTTCCTGCTCATTTAAATTTTCAGGAGATACATCTGGCAATAGGGTTGGATCCGATTGAAGAACAAACTGTAAATCTTTCACAAATAATTCGCGATTACCACTTTTGGTGTGAAGGTATTGTGCACGAATCACATATGTACCCAAATAATTTGGACTGCCGGAAATTGAATACTCGAAATTATTGATTGAATGAATAAGATCTACACCGGGCAGTCTGGCATAGATGCCGCCAAATATTCTATTTGCACCATGATAATAAAAATTGGGGTTTAGGGATAAAATTCGGTGTAATGCTGTTTCAATAATTTCTCTTTGGCTCAACCGCTCCATAACCGGCTTTGTGACAAGATATCGAGAAAAGTTTGCTACCCACCAATACAAATATGGAACCAATTCTTGAGATGTATTTTCGATACCACCAATTATTTTTGCTGTGGAGTCGCCATTCGTCAATGCATATCCTTCTTGGTAAGAATCTGTAGCTATAATAAAATCCCAGGCAGATTCTATACCTTCCATAAATAATAAATCAGACTTAAAAGGATCCGTTTCAATGTAATAACCAATATAGTGGCATGCTCTGGAATAAAGTTCCGCCACATCTCCATTGTTAGGATCCTGATCATAGGCTTTGGATAAAAACAATCGAGCCATTTTTGCATCTTCCGGGTTAACGCGCTTTTCCCAATGAGATTGTCCTTTTTCAACTAAAAATTGGATATTTTGATCCGTAGAGGTATATGCACCAAAGGATCCAGTTTTTATTGTACAACCGGACACGATCAAGCAGGTTCCAATTAAGATAATATAAATTTGGTTTTTCATGTGAATCATCATGCCGGATCAAGGCTGATGAATTACTCCTGAAATTGGTTAAATTCCTCCTATAAGTTAATCAATATTATAGGGTAAATGGAAAAGACTATTGAAATGAAAGGTATGGATCTGGGCATGTTATTTGGTCCGGCAGATGCAAATTTGAAACTGGTTGAAGGTGCCTTTGCCAGTAAAATTATTGTGCGAGGCAATATTATCAAAATTGACGGGGATGAAAAAGAAGTTCCTGTGATTCATGAAGTATTCCATGAAATGGGATCAACGCTCAATCGAAAAGGATCCCTCACTCAGGAAGATGTAAAAACATTGATTCGTGTTTCTGCTGTACAAAATGGGCATGAAACGCAGCAATTGGATACGGTAGTTCATTATGGGCGAAAAGGCGCCATTACCGCTCGGACGGATGGGCAAAAAACATATATTCAAACTGTTAGAAAAAATGATATCGTTTTTTCAGTTGGGCCTGCCGGAACAGGAAAAACATACTTGGCTGTGGCATTTGCTGTGGCTGCTTTGGATAATCGCGAAGTGGATCGTATTATTCTCTGTCGCCCGGCGGTAGAAGCAGGCGAAAACCTTGGATTCCTCCCAGGCGATCTCAAAGAAAAAGTCGACCCTTATTTAACTCCCCTTTATGATGCATTGGGTGATATGATGCCCGCCACGCGTTTGAAGCCACTTTTGGCTAACAATACGATTGAAATCATTCCTTTGGCTTATATGCGGGGTCGGACCCTTAATAATGCGTTCATGATTTTGGATGAAGCCCAAAATGCCACCACCATACAAATGAAAATGTTTCTCACGCGATTGGGCGTGAATTCCAGAGCGATTATTACGGGAGATATCACCCAGATTGATTTACCTTCAAAATCAAAATCGGGTTTACTGCAAGTGATCGATCTATTACAGGGAATTGACGGACTTGGATTTTGCAAATTGGATGCATCGGATGTGGTGCGCCATAAACTGGTGAGGGATATTATAAAGGCCTATGATCATAAGGATGAGTAACCATCAAACCGTAATAATAAATGTCATCTAAATGCATTAAATAAAATCTAATAATCGTATTAACTTCTTGGCACTTTTGAAGGCTAAATTTCGGTGTGTGCCCACCAAAATTATCTGAAATAAAAATAAGAAATATTGTTCATTGATTAAGCACATTCAATTTCGCGGCTTGCCCGTCTACTCAGCATTCGCTGACTATACCACTCTACCCAAAATATGAGAGATGATTTATGTCTGAATTAAGAGATGTCGTAATTGTTTCTGCCAAGCGTACACCCGTAGGCGCATTCCAAGGCTCATTGTCATCTATTGCAGCGCCACAACTGGGAGCTACGGCAATCAAGGCTGTTCTGAACGAAACAAAAATTGATATAGATTCTATTGATGAGGTAATCATGGGGAATGCCCTTTCTGCTGGGCAAGGTCAAGCACCCGCAAGACAAGCGGCATTGGGTGCTGGGTTACCTGATTCTGTTGAATGTTTGACCATTAATAAAATGTGTGGCTCCGGATTGAAAGCGGTCATGCTGGCAACGCAAGCTATTCAGACAGGCGATGCGGATATTATTATCGCCGGCGGTATGGAAAACATGACTCAGGCACCATATTTATTGCCGAAGGGTCGAGAAGGTCATCGATTGGGGCATGGTCAAGTTCTTGATTCTATGATTAAGGATGGTCTCTGGGATGCATACAACGATAAGCATATGGGAAATTGTGCTGAATTGTGTGCCAGTGAAAAGAATTACAGTCGGGAAGATCAGGATGCATTTGCCAAAATATCCTATACTCGCGCGCAATCTGCCTTGGAAAATGGCTCTTTTTCTGATGAAATAGTTTCTGTCCCTGTACCTCAGCGTAAGGGAGAACCAATCATAGTAGATGCTGACGAAGAACCGAGTCGCGCCAATTTTGAAAAGATGGAATTCCTTAGACCTGCTTTCGAAAAAGACGGGACCATCACCGCGGCCAACGCATCCAAGATTAATGATGGTGCTGCTGCTATTTTGATTATGTCGGGGGAAAAAGCGAAAGAATTGGAGTTAACTCCTTTGGCTGTTATTGGTGCGCAAGCGTCTGCAGCCCATGCGCCGGAATGGTTTACCACTGCCCCCAGCAAAGCTATTTCAAAAGTATTAGAAAAAGCGGGTATAAAAGCGGAAGCAATAGATTTATGGGAAATCAATGAAGCATTTGCTCCCGTAGCCATGGCGGCCATGGATGATTTTAATTTAAGCCACGATAAAGTGAACGTAAATGGGGGTGCCATCGCCATTGGTCATCCAATAGGCGGAAGTGGTGCACGCATTTTGACTACTTTAATTCATGCGATGAAAATTAGGGGAGCACATACAGGTTTGGCCACCTTGTGTATTGGTGGTGGGGAAGCTTCTGCCTTAATTCTTACGAGATAAAATATGGATTTTAATTTAACAGAAGAACAAGAGCTGATCCAAAAAACGGCACGAGAATTTGCCTTAGATCATTTACGTCCTGGCGTCATTGAACGGGATGAAATAGCTGAATTCCCCGCCGAACAAATAAAGATAATGGGCGAACTCGGATTTATGGGCATGATGATCCCAGAGGAATATGGTGGGGCAGGATTGGATACAGTTTCATATTGCTTAGCGATGGAAGAGATATCCAAAGCGGATGCCTCAGCCGCCGTCGTGATGTCTGTGAATAACTCCCTCGTTTGCCAACTTTTATATAAATATGCCAATGAAGAACAAAAACAGAAATATTTAACGAAATTAGCCAGCGGCGAATTACTGGGTGCTTTTTCACTGTCGGAGCCTCAATCCGGTTCGGATGCCAGTAATATGCGAACATTTGCCGAACGAAATGGTGATAATTATATCGTTAATGGAACTAAGAACTGGGTAACGAATGGAATTAGTTCAGATATTGTAATTCTTATGTGTATGACAGAAAAAAATGTGGGCTACAAGGGGATTTCCACTTTTATTGTTGAAAAAAGTAATGGAGGGTTTTCCACAGGAAAAAAAGAAGATAAGCTTGGGATTCGCGGTTCTGATACCTGTGAATTATATTTTGATGATTGCAAGGTACCCATCGAAAATCGATTGGGAGATGATGGGGAAGGATTTAAAATCGCTTTAGGTACTTTGGATGGTGGCAGGGTTGGTATAGCCACCCAAGCATTGGGCATTGCAGCTGAATCGTTGGCTCGATCAATTGAATATGCGAAGGAACGCAAACAGTTTGGTAAAAAGATCGGACAATTTGGTGCGATTCAAAGCAAGTTAGCTCAAATGGCGATTCATGTGGATGCAGCCCGTTTATTAATCCACCGTTCAGCAAAGTTAAAGGATGAAGGAAAACCGTTTGGAAAAGAAGCGGCTATGGCAAAAAACTTTGCATCAAAAGTTGCCATGGATGCCTCTACCCAATGTGTTCAAATTTTTGGGGGTACTGGTTATATGAAAGATACAGGTGTAGAGCGTCTCATGCGGGATGCCAAGATAACCCAAATTTATGAGGGAACTTCTGAAATACAGGAAATGGTTATTGCGCGAGCTTTATTAGAAGGAAAATAGTGAACATGACAAAACAAAATATTGACTGGGATGCCTTAGGGTTTGGCGTTTATCCAACCCGTAGTATGTGGCAAAGCACATGTCCCATAAACGGTGATTGGGCCGATGGCAGTTTAATTCCTTATGGAAATATTGAAATTTCACCTGCGGCAGGCGTATTGAATTATGGTCAGGGTGTTTTTGAAGGCATGAAGGCATATCACTCTGCTAAAGATAGAATTGTTCTTTTTCGCCCAAATATGAATGGGAAACGAATTGCTAACTCAAGCCATAGATTATGCATGCCAGAGTTGAAGACAGATTATTTTTTGAATGCGGTTGAGCAAGTTGTTAGTGATAATTCTGATTTTATTCCTCCCTATGGAAAAGGCGGATTATATATTCGTCCGATCGTATGGGGTACATCACCGACATTGGGCGTAGCTCCTGCCAGCAAATATACATTTATGATATATACAGCACCGGTTGGCTCTTACTTTAAAGGGAATATAAAGCCACTAAACTTAATTGCTTCCGATTCCTACCATAGAGCCGCACCTAAGGGGATTGGTAATGTGAAAGCTATCGGTAATTATTCAGCATCTCTTCGACCCGTCATCGAAGCGAAGACACAGGGGTTTGATGAAGTATTATATCTGAAAGCGGATGATGAACGATTGGTGGAAGAAGTGGGTTCAGCCAATATTTTTATGCGAAAGGGGAATCAATTGGTAACACCCAAATTATCTGGCTCAATTCTACCTGGGGTGACGCGTGATTCTATTATTCAATTGGCCCAGGATCGATTGGGACTACAAGTTGAAGAGGGGGAATTGCTCTTGAGTGATGTTTTTTCCGCAGATGAAATATTCTGCACCGGAACAGCAGTAGTGGTGACGCCAGTGGGTCAGGTGACATTTCGAGGTAAAACCCATACAATAAATGATGGGAACATGGGTGAAGCAGCAACGGAATTAAGAAAAACATTATTGGGAATTCAACGAGAAGACATTGATGATCCATATGGTTGGGTTCATGAAGTTAAAACTACATAAGTATATTTTTAATGGGTAAAGAACATCCACGTCGATTGGGACGAAAAGTTGTCCTTGAAGCATTATATGCCTATGAAATATCAGGGGAAGATCGTGCAAAGGTATTAAATGATGCCATACACCGAAAATCCTACGATGATAAAACGAAATTATTTATTGTAGAATTATTTGATGCAGCAATGGATCATAAAGAATGGTGTGAAACAGAAATAAAAACCAGACTTAATAATTGGGAGTTCGATCGCGTTGCCATCTTGGATCGTTTGCTTTTGGTTGAAGCAATGAGTGAAATATATTTTATAGAGGATGTACCCCCAAAAGTTTCTATTTCTGAGGCAATTGAAATTGCCAAACAATACAGTACAGAAGAAAGTCCCGGCTTTGTAAATGGGGTATTAGATAATGTATATAAATCAATGGCAAAAAAAGCCAAGGAAAAAATTCATGATACAAAATTTGATTAAAAAAGTTTTTGGCACCCGTTCGGATCGGGAAATGAAGCAGTTACTGCCATTGGTGGGTGAAGTCAATCAAATGGCCGAAAATCTTGTGTCAAAATCTGATGATGAATTAAGAGAGCGAGCCCAAGAACTAAAAGAAGCCATCTTTGGGGCCAGGAAAAAGGCTGAGGAAAAAGCAGCCAAAGAAATAAATGATAAAGATGAAGCACATAAATTTATCTTATTAGCAGAACATGACAAACTGGAAGAAATCCTGCCGGAAGCATTTGCTATGGTGAAAGAAACGTGTCGGCGAATGTGTGGGACAAGTTGGAAAGTAGTTGGTCGGGAATTGAGTTGGGAAATGGTACCGTTTGATGTTCAAATTATAGGTGGTATCATTCTTCATAGGGGAAATGTTACAGAGATGAAAACCGGTGAAGGAAAAACATTGGTTGCGGCTTTTCCCATTTTCCTCAATGCGCTTACGGGTCGAGGGGTTCATTTAATCACAGTCAATGATTACTTAGCTCAGCGAGATGCGGAATGGATGGGTGAGGTTTATAAACGGCTTGGTTTATCTGTCGGTTTCATTTTAAATAATATGACACCGGACCAAAGACGTGAAAACTACAATCGTGATATTACTTACGGGACCAATAATGAATTTGGATTCGATTATCTCAGGGATAATATGTCTTTGCAGAAAGAAGACCAGGTTCAGCGGGATCACGCCTACGCTATTGTAGATGAAGTAGACTCCGTACTTATTGATGAGGCGCGTACACCGCTGATTATCTCTGGAGCGGTAGATGCACCAGTGGATACATCTTTTAAAGACCTGCGGCCCCTTGTCCAAAATCTGGTTAGACAGCAAAATGCACTAATTTCCAAAATCGTTTCTGAAGGTGAAGCTTTCTTGAAAGAAGAGAAAGATCGGGATGCTGGATATAAATTACTCCAAGCGTTGCGGGGACAGCCCAAACATCCAAAGGTTATGAAAATTTTCCAAGAAGCGGGCACCAAGAAATTAGCACATCAGGTTGAGTCAGAATTTTTACGAGATAAAAAACTCCATGAAGTTGATGATGATTTATTTTTTAGTATTGATGAAAAAACACATGTCATTGATATAACTGAAAAAGGGCGTAATGCATTAGCGCCGGATTCTCCTGAAACGTTTGTCATTCCCGACTTGGGAGAGATGCTACATGATATTGATGAAAATGAATCCTTATCAAAGTTAGAAAAAGATCAGGAAAAAGAAAAAGCGCACCAACTACATGGGGATCGATCTGGACGAATACACAACATGACACAATTGCTTCGTGCTTATACACTTTATGAAAAAGATGTGGAATATGTCGTGCAGGATGGTCGCGTACAAATCGTGGATGAATTTACTGGTCGTATTCTCGCTGGTCGTAGATACAGCGATGGTTTGCATCAAGCATTAGAAGCGAAGGAAAATGTTACAGTTGAAAGGGAGACCCAAACTCTTGCCACCATTACGATCCAAAATTATTTTAGGATGTATGATAAACTGGCCGGCATGACCGGAACTGCTGAAACAGAAGCAGAAGAATTTGGATCCATTTATAACCTAGAAGTTGTTGTAATTCCAACCCATCGCACCATCGTCCGGGATGATCGTGAAGATTTAATATATAAAACAACGAGAGAAAAATATAATGCAGTTGTTGAAGAAATTACATCTTGTCATCACAAAGGGCAGCCATCTCTAGTCGGGACCATTTCTGTAGAAGCATCCGAATTACTTTCTCGTATGTTAAAACGAAAAGGAATTCCCCATAATGTGTTGAATGCAAAACAGCACAAAAGTGAAGCCGAAATTGTGGCGCGTGCAGGACAAAAAGGGGCTGTAACAATTGCCACAAATATGGCAGGTCGTGGTACAGATATTAAATTGGGTGAAGGTGTTCTTGATGCAGGCGGTCTCCATATTATTGGGACAGAGCGCCACGAATCCCGTCGGATTGACCTTCAGCTACGGGGCCGATCCGGCCGACAGGGTGATCCAGGATCCAGCGTATTTTACTTATCATTAGAAGATGATTTGATGCGCCTATTTAATAGTGAACGTATCGCCAGCATTATGGATCGACTTGGTGCGGAAGAAGGAGAAGTGATTACCGCTAAAATGGTGACCCGTGCGATTGAAAATGCCCAGAAAAAAGTTGAACAGCGAAACTTTGGTATTCGCAAACATTTGTTAGAATATGATGATGTAATGAACCAACAGCGTCAGGTGGTATATGATATTCGGAACCAATCACTTAATGATGAAGATATTTCCGATACAGTCACTGGTATGGTAGACGAATATGTGGATGATGAACTGCGACGAATGGAAGATACAACTCCTCAAAATTGGGATTGGGAAAACCTAAGACAAAACCTCTCTTCCCATCTTTTGGTAGATGCTGACTACGAATCTGTAAAGGAATTTTCTGAAAGCGATGAAGTTTCTATAGAGGATACGCGAAATTATATATTAAAACAGGCAAAAGAGGTTTACCAAACAAGGGAATCGTTACTTCCAACAGATGTCATGCGTGGATTTGAAAAATTTGTCATGCTCCGTACCATTGATGAAAAATGGAAAGACCATTTATATGCCATGGATCAATTACGCGAGGGGATTAATCTGAGAGCTTATGGTCAGAAAAATCCACTGTTAGAATATAAATCTGAAGGATTTCAAATGTTTCAGCAGATGATGATTGATACCACAGAAGAAACAGTTCAGCGGTTATATAGAACGCAAATCCGAGGTATGGAAGCAGCACCTGAAATGCCCGCAAATCGTGCTCGAAATGTTCAAACTCAGCATGATGAAACCACGGGGATGGGGTTTTCTGGACCATCCATGCAAGAGCAGGCCGCCGCATCTTCCGGTGTTCCCAAACAACCCGTGCATGCAGATGAAAAAATTGGTCGAAACGTAAAAGTAAAATTGGTTAGCCCTAGCGGGAAACAAGTAGAAATTAAATATAAAAAATTACAGCAATATTTGAATCAGGGTTATACCCAAGTCTAAGCGAAAGATTATAATGACGAATCATAAAGATTGGAAATTCTCTACGAAGGCAATCCACATTGGTAATAAAGCAGACAAAGAATCTGGGTCTGTTTCACCCCCAATTCATTTAACATCGACATTTAAACAGGATGCGGTTGGACAAACCCGCGGGTTTGATTACTCCCGTGTATCCAACCCTACGCGCCAGCGATTAGAAGAAAACCTCGCATCCTTAGATAACGCTAAACATGCTATTTGTTTTAGCACTGGAATGGCTGCGACCACAGCTCTTTTTCAATTATTTGACTCAGGGGATCATATCCTCATTTCAAGGAATACATATGGAGGCACATATCGCATGTCCATGAATGTACTCCGGCGACAAGGGATAGAATTTGAATGGATTGATACTCGAGATACGGAGAATGTAGAAAAACATATTCGTCCTAATACAAAACTGGTACATCTGGAGACTCCCACAAACCCGCTTTTAGAGTTATGTGATTTAACCGCTATTTTAAACATTTGTAAAAAACACGACATTTTAATGAGTGTAGATAATACCTTTATGAGTCCTTATGGGCAGCGTCCATTAGAGTTAGGTGTAGATGTAGTTATGCAAAGTTCAACTAAATCTCTATCAGGTCATTCAGATATTTTGGGAGGTGTATTAACCACCAATGATGACGAATTGGACGAACGGCTTCGATTCTTACTGAAAGCGACGGGAGGCGTACCCAGCTCATTTGATAATTGGATCTTATTGAGATCTACAAAAACATTGGGGCTTCGGTATCAAAAATCTTCGGACAATGCAACCGAATTGGCCCATTGGTTGGCCGATCAGGATATTTTAGATCGTGTTATTTATCCGGGACTAAAAAACCATCCACAACATGAGATTGCACTGAAGCAACAAAAAACACCAAATGGTGAGGTGATATTTGGCAATATGATCTCTATTGATGTAGGGACGATTGAAGCACGGGACCGTTTTCTAGAACGGCTAGACGTGTTTACTCTGGCCGAAAGTTTGGGCGGGGTAGAAAGCTTGGTTTGTGTTCCCTATGATATGACTCATGCTGCCATACCTGTAAAAGCTAAATTGGAATTGGGAATCACCGAGACTTTAATTCGATTATCAATAGGAATTGAAGATGTGGGAGATTTGAAGGCTGATCTCCAGAATGCATTAAAGGATTAACTTACTTTATCTATTTCGAAAATCTGGATTGGAATGGTAATTTCCCCAGCTTTTTTAACAAAGTAAAAAGTAATATTGCCGCGGTGGTGGAATTGGTAGACACGCTGGTCTTAGGAACCAGTATCGCAAGATGTGAAGGTTCGAGTCCTTTCCGCGGCACAACACACTCGGGTTAAAATTGGAAAAACAACAGGCAACAAACCAAGTACCAGAAAAAAAATCCGTCCTTCGGGTCGTGATCCACAGTTTCTTTGTGGTACCATTAATTATTGCTATTTTTTCTGTCATCATATTTTTAGTGGTACGAATCATTACTTCTGAGCCCAACACAGCTCAAGATTATTTAGAAGATGTTAAAATTGGTGGATCCACGAAACGGTGGCAAGGTGCGTTCGAATTATCTAAAATTTTATCCAATCCCAAAATGATCCCAAAGGATGATCGGTTTATTTTAGAAATGATTTCGTCATTTGAATATGCTTCAAATGATAGGGACAGCCGTGTCCGACAATACTTGGCATTAGCGATGGGAGCGACGAAAGATTCTCGGTATGTACCAACTCTTTTGGCGTCGTTAGACAGTTCTGAACCTGAGATGATTATGGCATCGATACATGCATTAGGAAATATAGGCGACAATGCTGCGGTTCAATCCATCATTAATATATTAGATCATGGCGAAGCAAAGGTTCGCCTTCAAGCGGTTATTAGTTTGGGAAAAATTGGAGACAAGTCATCTATATCCAATTTAAAAGAAATGATG
>JABGZQ010000057.1 GCA_018674655.1 Fidelibacterota bacterium
ATTATTTACATCCAGATTTTTCTTCCCTCACGACAGATCTTTACACTCCTAGAAGCTTCATCGATCACGTGGCGTTGCTGCGTCAGACTTTCGTCCATTGCGCAAAATTCCCCACTGCTGCCTCCCGTAGGAGTCTGGGCCGTATCTCAATCCCAGTGTGGCTGATCATCCTCTCAGACCAGCTACCGATCATCGCCTTGGTAAGCCATTACCTCACCAACAAGCTAATCGGACGCAGGCCCATCTCAAAGTGTGAGCCGAAGCCCACTTTAACAACATATCCCGAAGGATCCGCTGCATTATTCGGTATTAGCTCCGGTTTCCCGAAGTTATCCCAATCTCTGAGGTAGGTTGCCTACGTGTTACTCACCCGTTCGCCAGTTTAATAGTATCCCGAAGGATTCGTTCTCCTTGACTTGCATGTGTTAAGCACGCCGCCAGCGTTCGTCCTGAGCCAGGATCAAACTCTCCATTGTATGTTTGATTCTGTACTGTCTTTGTCGCTCCGGGCTGGAGCGACTCTCAAATCCAATTAATTGGACCACGCATACCCAATTTTCAAAAAACAAATAATGCTGTCTTGAACAGCCGGCAAAAATACATCTTAATTTTATGCCAGTGCAATGCTTATTTACATATTTTAAAATTATTTTATAATAAAATCCGGTCCATTGTAATCCATGAATTTTTCCACCGGTAATTTCATAGTTACCCGTCCAGCAAATCGCCTCACTAATTTGCGATTGGATGCATCAATATCATGAATTGATTTCCACATACTACCCGTATAAAGGCCCAATGCTGTGAGCAAAGGTGGAATGAATACAGATCCTCGCTTCGTATCCAATGAAATTTTGTTAGGTATTTGATACCCAAACGATGAATCAAAGATTCCACTTTTAGTTTCAAGACTTCCAGATACAGGCACCATACCCTGGCGATTATCCATTACAGTTATGCCTCCTTTTTGAACGATGGATGGCATGGTCAACATTGCTGAGTATAATAATAATGAGGTTCCCATTGCACCGATTGCATTTTCAGTTTGTTTTAGATAGACAAACCCGCCGCCAGGTGCCAGAGAAGAAAGCAATGCCGGTGTCCTTTCTTTTAATGGCGCATTCTCTGCTGTTTTAATTACTTTATACCATGGCCGAATCAGCTTCGAATAATGGGCATGACCAAATAATGCTTCGGCTGTTTTGAATGCTTGTCGAGCTTCCGTCCATTCCAACAATTCAAAATGGGCGTAAGCTCGGAAAATTAAAACATATGGATCTTCCATGTTTTTTGTACTATCTATAATGGCAGCGTATTCTTCCTGGGTTAACATTATGTAATAGAGCTGATACTGTGCTGCATTGGCTGCCAAAGATCCTGGCGGACTTTCATCCAAAATTCGATTATAATAGTTTTGGGCTAACTCCCAACTTTCCAATGCTTCGTAACATTTTGCAATCTGGTAATAAGCCGCCAATTCCAATTCATCTTTGGGGTATTTATATAAAAATTGGAAATAGCTTAAAAGGGCACGTTCATAAAATCCTTCATTATATAGAAAGGTCGCAAAGTTGACCAATTCCTGTTTTTGAAATGTGGTGTAATTGCCCCATTCTGTTTTAATATCCTCAGGACTGATGTATTGTTCCTGCGTCCAACTTATACTGGATGCTAAAACAATGATGTAGAAAATGGATTGTAATTTGTTTTTCATGCCTCGGAACCGTGTTTAAATATAAAAGAAGAAAAGGGAAAAGGGAAATATTATGCCGAACGGCGACGGCGGCGCATGAGTGGCTTTTTACCCCGCAATACGAATTCTTTTGTAATGGTTATTTTAACCACCCCATCCTCAGAATATTCAGGAAGATGAAACATCAAATCTAACATGGTGGATTCCATCACTGATCTTAATGCACGGGCACCAGAATTACGCTTAATGGCCAGTTTAATTAATTCCTGGAGTGCTTCATCGCGGAAAAAAAGTTCGACACCCTCCATCTGGAATAACTTTACATACTGTTTCACCAATGAATTTTTTGGTTCAAGTAATACACGCATTAAATCAGCTTTATCCAAATGATTCAATGTTGTAACCACGGGTAAACGGCCAATTAATTCAGGAATAAATCCATAATGAATTAAATCTTCCGGTACGACTTCTTTTAATATTTCGTCTGCTTTGTCGGTTTTGGCCAATTCCTTTGTAAAACCAATTTTGGCTGTATTGATTCGTCGCCCGATTATTTCTGACAGTCCATCAAATGAACCACCACAAATAAATAGAATATTTTTCGTATCGATTGGAATCAGGCTTTGTTCTGGATGTTTACGACCTCCCTTGGGTGGAATATGCGCCACCGTTCCTTCTAATATTTTCAATAGGGATTGCTGTACACCTTCGCCAGATACATCTCGCGTAATAGATGTGCTCGCGCTTTTTCGACCTACTTTATCGATTTCATCAATATAGACGATACCAGCCTGCGCTTTATATATATCATAATTGGCAATTTGAAGCAATCGCACCAAAATGTTTTCAACATCCTCACCTACATACCCTGCTTCTGTTAATGTTGTGGCATCGGCAATGGCAAATGGTACAGCTAAGAATCTGGCTAATGTATCCGCTATTAACGTTTTACCCGTCCCTGTGGGACCAATAATAAGAATATTGCTTTTATCTAATTCGACGTCATCGTCTGCATGGTCAGAGAGGATTCGTTTGTAATGGTTATATACCGCAACAGCCACAGCCCGTTTTGCCCCGTCCTGGCCGATTACATATTTATCTAGATATGCTTTTATTTCGGAAGGACGATGCAGTCGTTGTTCTTTGGGCTCGGTCTCACCCGCGCTTGGATCTAATGGGGTCGGTATTTTCACTTTTACAGTTATTTCCGTCCTGTGAGTATCGTATCAATCAACCCGTAATTTTTCGCTTCTTTCGTACTCATAAAGAAATTTCGATCCGTATCGTTTTCGATTTTTTTAAGCGTTTGCTTTGTATTTTTGGCTAATATTTTATTGAGTGTATTTTTTAACCGAAGAATTTCATCTGCCTGAATTTTAATATCAGACGCTTGTCCTTCTGCCCCACCCAATGGTTGATGAATCATAATCCGGGCATTGGGTAATGCGGAACGTTTTCCTTTTTGTCCACCTGCAAGCAGGAATGCCCCCATACTGGCTGCTTGCCCCATACATATGGTCGCCACATCCGGTTTGATATAATTCATGGTATCGTAGATTCCCATACCAGAAGTAATGATACCACCTGGTGAATTAATATATAGAAAGATATCCTTTTCACTATTTTCTGCTTCAAGGAATAGCAGTTGTGCAATAATAACAGATGACACTGTATCATCAATGGGTGTACCTAAAAATATGATTCTTTCTTTTAGGAGGCGGGAATAAATATCATAGGCACGTTCAAAACGCCCTGTCTGTTCCACTACCATTGGAATCAGTTGGTTTAATGGATCTTCATGCTTCATGATTATGCATTCCTTCAGATTGTTTTCGTAGGTCTTTTGTATTCACTTTGACCTCTTTAATTTTCGTAAAATTATTTAAATAAGCCAAGAGTTTCTTTTCCATTAAATCATCTTCTAATCGGCTACGATTGCTGGGCTTCTTAAAATACTTTTCCAATTCTTTTGCTTCGTTTGGATTGTCTTCTTTCCGTTGATCTATATCTGCTTTGACATCTTCACTGGTAATTTCGTATGCCTCATTCTTTATAATTGTATTTCGAATCAGGTACCATTTCAGATTTCGTTCTGCCACGGGTTGATACATTTCTTTAATCTTTTCTTTATCTGTCGCGCCGGGATTGCTTTTCATTACGTCCTCAACCATA
Organism: Fidelibacterota bacterium; assembly: GCA_018674655.1. GTDB lineage: Bacteria > Fidelibacterota > Marinisomatia > Marinisomatales > TCS55 > TCS55. The sequence goes on from JABGZQ010000057.1 coordinate 3,866, forward strand.
TGACCCAAGTATGACTCGGCCATGGATGGTGGAAATTCAGGATTCACATGGTTTATCATGGCATCGGTCAAATGATCGTCAAATGCTTTATCGGATCGTTGTTCATATGCTTTGCTCAACCGTTCTTTAACCCGTTCTCGGAAGTCACTCATATCCTTGGCTTCCGGATCAGCAGATTTAATGAAATCATCATTTACTTCCGGTAAAACTTGGCGCTCCACATTTTGGACGGATAATTCAAATGTGGCGGTGGCACCCTTTTCATCAATGGGAACGGTCACTTGACATTTATCACCTGGCTTAATGCCATCCAATATTTTTTGGTTTTCTCCGTCAAAAGGAACTTGGCCTACTTTCAAATAACGTGTTTCTAATTTTTTACCAATGATGGGTACACCCGTAGCATCAATTTCTTGCAAATCGCCAATGACGAAGTCATCTAATTTCGCCCCGTCTTCGACTGTTTTAACTTCTGCATGACCCTGACGCATTTCATCAATGGCCATATCAATATCTTCATCATCGGTAATATAAATTGTTTTTTCAACTTTGAGACTTTTATTTTTCATTTTTGGAATGGTGACTTCAGGCTCAACTTCAAAAGCGACTTTAAATTTAAAATGTTCCCCATGGTGGAAATGGACATCACTCACATTTCCCATATTTACCGGTACCATTCCCTTTTCCTGAACCGCTTTTAGGTAATAGGTGTTTACCGAATTTTCTACAAAATCCGCTTCGATGGCTGGTTGAAACTGTTTCATCAAAACTTTTCGCGGGACTTTACCCGGGCGAAACCCTGGAAGTTTTACCTTTTTAGAAAATTCTTTAATGGCTGATTCAAAATCATCTTTGATCTCATCCCAGGAAAGATCAATAACGATTTCTCTGGCATAACTATTAATTTCTTTTTGTTGTATATCCACTGTAATTCCTTGAAAAATTGAGCGCCAATTTAGGCTTTATTTATCAATCCAAAGAGTGTTTTACGCTCTTATTTATATCCATAATTGGTAATCATCATTACACCGCGATAAATGATATACATGCCCACGATTTGAATCACATGAAAAATATCATTATGATTAAAGTGCTGATGAAATCCAAACTTTATCACCACAAAATATGCACCCCCTAATGTGATTAGAAACCCACACATAATCCATAAGGCCCCTGTATCGCCTTTACCCAACCAGCCGTATAGCATCACTGCAATAACGAACAGCGCGCTGGGCAAATATAGTTTAATCGCATTCATAAAATCAGAATCAAAATATATCCAAATGGTGAATGCAAAAATAATGGCAGTTACACCCCATTTAACGGTTTGTACCGTCTCAAATGGAAGTATATAATATAATGTGCCCATGAGCATTGTATAAATTGAGAAACCCATACCTAACATTGTCAGTTTCCAAATAAAATCTCTAACTATCTCATATTCAGGAAATATGGAATGATAGATTGCGCCAGCCAAAGCCGTAAAAGCGATCATGTAAAAATACTTACTGAAATGCCAGTGAACTTCTAAAAGCCTTACATGAAACCACAGGTCGATCTCGCGGGCAAACCACACACCAACAATAAAAATTAATATATCCGTAAAGACAGTCATAGGTTCATAAACAGGCAGCCGTTTCATGATTCATTTTTTATGATTCGATTCATTAAAATAGGTTTCAATCCAATTAAAGACACAATCAAAAATAACACCTTATATATATGCTCATGGATATTTAATATGATGGCAAACCAATCAAACCCTGCAAAAATACAATGGGCCCCTAAAAATAGGACCACAAAAAGAAACAAATGGTAGATGGTCAGCCATTTTATCCATCCCATATTTCCAGCCGAAAAGAACAATCCCAAAGTGAGCCAATACCATCCATTAAAGGGGAGTTCAATTTTTACGGATTGATGTGGGGTTACTAAATCAAATTGATCTTCCGACACACCTTCAATTGCAACTGACCCATCTACTGGGTTTATTTTTTCAAAATATGGCACGACCCATTTATGAATAATCACCGTTTGAATCGGCCGAACAACCCCTATATATATAATAGATATCCCAATAAGGGTGATGGCCAATCGTTTAAATGGAGAAAGGACTATCGGCCAGCCAATCATTAAAGGCGACTTTTTTCTCTTTACGAATGAGACAAGTGATTATCTCATCGGTTTTTAGAATTGTATTATGCCCTACCGGCGCCACTGACTTTTGATGGTGAATAATTAAGGGCAGAATTAATCCGGTAGATTCTTTCCCAAAAACATCGCTGGCTATTTTTTCTTCATCAACATTATAGATTAATGTCATGGCTTCGACTTGTTCTTTTCGGACCCATAGTGACCATTTTTCTAAATCCATGGCGCGAGCAAATGGAATCCTGCCCCCTATCTCATCCACCATTTCTGCTGTAATCCCTTCGTCGTCTCTTTTAAGACCCACATATATACGAGAAATCTTACCCACTTCTTTTACTTTTTTAGCAAACAGCATATTGACTTCTTCATTCTCGGATAACCCAATGGCACCTTTCCGCAAATCCACCGCTGCTCTCAATAAAATATTCTCTTCTAATCCATTACCGTAAATGATTTTTAGCCCCTCTTTTTCCGACATTCGACATAATGAAGGATTTTCATCAATCAATACAACTTCTTCACTTTCTGTCTGCAATGATTTTGCCAAAGCACGGGCGACTGCATTCGCGCCCAAAATAATCCAACCATTTTCACTTTTTCTTTTCAATCCTAACCGTTGTGCTACCCATCCACCGGTCAATCCTGCTGATAATACTGTAATGGCGATGAGTAGAAAAATCATGGCCCGGAGTTGGGTACCATCAATTCCGTTTTTCTCTAATTCAATGGCGAAATAAGACGCCACAGCCGCAGCCACAATACCGCGAGGTGCAATCCATGCCAGCAAGAGTTTTTGTTTCAGTTTCAAATCAGATTTCATAGTACTTAAAAATATATTTAAGGGTCTGACAATATAGACGAGCACCAACACTGTATATAGGCCACCCAATCCCAGAGATTGGATATCGACTATGCGAACATCTGCGGCCAAGAGAACAAACAGCATACCAATCAGCATAACGGTCATTTGCTCCTTGAATTCCATTAATTCCCGCGTGACCATTGTTTTTCGATTGCCCACTACCATACCGGCGATTGTCACAGCTACAATGCCACTTTCATGGCTTAATACATTGGATATATGAAATAGGGCAAACACCAAAGAAAGGGTAAATACATTCTCCATACCTTCTGGCACCAAATTTCGGATACCCAATAGCCAGGCCATAAAAAACCCGCCTATAATACCAATCAATCCGCCCACAAATAACCGACCTAAAATAATGAAGGGGCTGGCTAAAAAAGTAAATCCAGATGGACTAATGACGACCTCTAAAGCAACCACGGCAATAATGGCCCCAATGGCATCCAAGAGGATGCCTTCTGCTTCCAAAATGGTTGCTACTGATTGGCGTATTTTAATGCGTCTTAATAATGGATTAATCACCGTTGGGCCCGTCACGATGACCAAAAGGCCAAATAAAATTGATGCACTCCAATCCCACCCTAAGAATAGTTTAGCAGAAAGTGTCCCGCCCACTGCTGTAATTACGGCACCCATCGATATGAGCGATTGAATGGACCTTCCCTGCCGTTTTAACCGATCAAACCGAAGGTTCATCCCACCTTCAAATAATATAATGGCCACTGCAAACCCTACAATAATGGGCAGTGCTTCCCCCAAAGTCTCTGGGCGAACAATATTTAAACCGTCGGGCCCTGTGAGAACACCACCGGCAAGTAAAATAACGATACCTGGTATTTTTATATGGCGTGCCGCTGACTGGGCAATCATGCCAATGGCCAAGGCTAAGGCAATGGTAAACGCAGGATCATTCATCGATAAAATCCAATGATTTATTATAAAGATTATTTTTTCTGAACCCCGTTTTCTGACTGATTAGCAAGAAATCGCTCCCATTAATTACTGACCCCATCTAAATCTTCCCCATAAAGGGAAGACTTAAAAGAATCGGAGAAAAATTGATTATTCATTTAACCGCCGGAGTTAGGAGCAAATCATCATCGCTCATCGTGGTCCAGATATACCAAAGTGTAAGGACAATTGGATAAAATATAAAATAGGAACTATAGATATGCACTTGTTCCCAGAATGTGGGTACATAATAAATGGACAGGGCAAATAGCATAATACGAAATACATTGGCTACAAAAAGTAAAATGATCCCTCCGGATAAAAACATGACCCTTTTTAAGATAGTCCCTCCTGGGTATGAGAGGATGAATCCCATATATAAGCCAATCAATTCCAAGCCATTACATCCATTCTGAATTTCCACACCGTTTGTCCCCGTAATTGCCAACACCCTTGATTCGGAATAAATGTCCCACCCAAATATATTTAGAATCCCACCAGCTAAATTCACACCGGAAAGGCTGAGGAACGCATCGAGTCGACCATCAGGAAGCAGATAATAATCATACATCAAATACCATATAATATAGATGACACCCGCTTTTAATAAAAAACGGGTTAAAGGTGAAAGAGTCATTTGAATTTTAAATTCCATGAAAATGTTTGATATAAGTTACATGGAATACTATTCTTGAAAAATATAATTACTATGTATGCTTTTCTTCACAACAGTAAATACAGATGTCCCCTGCCTGAATGTGAAACCCGCACTCAGGACAATCCCATTCATCCGTTTCAAGATCGGCATACGTATCGTCTTCCCGATTGGACCGGGCGATCAAAACGGCCATACCAATGAATAGGATGAGGATTAAAATAAGTAGATAAAGCGATACGCCCATGGGAGAATTTACTTATGGTAAAATAAGGGGATCACTTTAGAATTCCAGTATAATGCCGCCTACAGGAAATGTTTTATACTGCCATGCCATATCCGTTGATCCATCTTCTTTATATACGGTTGACCAGGGATTGTCCCGGTTAAATACATTCATAATATCCCAAAAGGCTACCATATTCATCCGCTTAAAGAAGAAGCGCTGCTGCAGTAAAATATCAAACCGAATATAATCGTCATAACGAGACGTATTCCATGGGTCTTTTGCATTAATACCCCATTCGCGAATTTGCGGATCATAGGTTTGGGGCGTGTAGGGTCGGCCACCCATATATCTAAGTTTCAGTCCAATTTCAAATTCATCTGCCGGTGCAAAGGGCAACCAAGAGGTGGCTTTAGCCACCCACGTTTCTTTATACGTATTATACCAAGGATAATCCATAAATCGTATTTTATATCCCCCCACAGCGGTGACCACATCTCCATAATCAAATTCACTGGGGTACGCATCGCCCGATCGAGGGTCAATCCCTTCTGTCGTCGCATGGGCCCATGCCAAAGACCCATACCAATTATTGGAATATTTCTTCTGAATAAAAAACTCGATGCCTTGCGAACTGGATTTATACCCATTAATCAGTTTGCTAAAATTCAAACTGTCTCTGCCTGCATTATCGGACAATAATTCTAATCCAATCATATCTTTATATTTTTTGTTATATACTTCAAAAGTGAGGCGCGTATCATCCCGGAGGAAATATTCTATACCTGCCACAATTTGATCCGCATAATAATGTTTTAATTCCTGGGTCTCACCTTTGTCTGAATTCAATTGAATATTAAAGGGTGCCTGATAATAACGACCTACAGCTAAATTAAACTGCAAAGCTGGATTCACATGATAGGATAATCCCAATCGTGGAGACACCGTACTTTTCCCTGTATAGCTGAGAGTTTCTCTTCTGATACCGGTCTTTAATTCTAAGTTGGGGAGTGGTTGTAAATTCGCCTGTACATAGACACCCGACTTCGTATAGTCTAAAATCGATTTTGTAATGACAGTATTATAGGTACCCGCAATTCCAATGGGTTCATATCTCATTGCAGGATTTCTATAATAATTTGTCCAAAATTCTTCAGTAGATATGGGTTGAACTGGTATGGAATCATTCAGGGAATACCCATAGATTTTTCTCGGTTCCCTTATATATAGCCTGTCATAATCCAGATGAATCGCTTTAATATTAAATCCGGTACTTATTTCTAAACCTGGCTTAAAGCGATATACCCAATCCCCTTTTAATGTGGATTCCCATTCCCCATCATTATTGTCGAAATAAACATCTCTTTCATTGTCTGATGTCATCCGGTAAACATCTGTATTAAACCCGACTCGGCTTGTGCTAAAAGACATAATATTATAACCATTCTTTGAATATAGGTTCTTATAGGTTATCCCTGCCGTTAGCTGGTTTGAATTCATATCTACATTTTCTGCGCCCCGTAAGTTAGGATCATCTTCCCCTTCGATATTAATGGCGTCCAACCCGCCAATTACATTCAACATGAGTTTTTGCGTTGGGCTAATGTTATACGTTGCTTTCCCCTGTATGGTCCAATATTGGGGAATGGCCATAAGTCCTGTCTGCTGAATGACGAAATCCAGGAATGATCGTTTTAATGAAAATAAGTAGGCCCCCTTTTTTGATGCAGGACCTTCAAAATTGAAACCAAATCCCGCCATGTTAAAACTGAATTCAGATAGATGTTTTTCTCGATTGCCCTCCCGGAGCGTGATATCCATTACCGAGGATAATTTATCTCCATATCGCGCTGGAAAGGATCCGGCAAAAAAATCCACTTTTTCGATAAAATCAGTATCCAACATGGTGATGGGGCCTCCACCTTTCCCCTGTTCCGGATAATGATTCGGAAAGGGAATTTCTATATGGTCCATGACAAAAAGGTTTTCCCCGGCGTTGCCGCCACGAACAATGATTTCATTGGATTGATCTGCACCGGAAATCACTGATGGCAGACTTTGCATCATGGCCATTATATCGTATGCCCCCACAGGGTCCGAACGAATTTCTTCTATATCGACAGATCGACTGCTGGCAATGGCATCTCTTGCCCGTTCAAAATACCGTGCCGTCACTTCGACCCCTTCTCCTTCGATGACCTGAGATGATAAATTAAAGTTTGTATAAGTCGTCCGTTTCGGTACCACATGAATATTGGCTCTCGAAATGGATTCATACCCAATCATGGTAACGGTGATGGTGTAACTCCCCACGGGGACATTTGGAATGTGAAAATTCCCGTCCAAGTCCGTGGCCGCCCCAAGATCCGTTCCCTTTAAGATGACATTGGCACCGATAAGGGGTTGTTGGGTTGATGCATCTCGAATTACGCCTGTGAGGGTACCTACGGCGCCCCAAACAATACTCGGGATAATCAAAAAATATATTATCAGTTTCCGGGTCATTCTATAAGAAAAAAAGTAACCTACACTAATACACGATAATCAATTGTAGAATGAAAATGACGAGACTCATGGTGTGGATGGTGATACAAAGTGGACATACCGTCTTTAACTTGAATAGTCCATAGACAAGATATAAACCAATCAGGATTGTAAAAACACCCATGATAAAAGGCAGTAATGGATCCACCCATCCGATTGCGGCAGTCAATAATGTATAGCCGTAAATGATTAAAAATATGGTGCCTGATATCGAATTAGTGATGCCGAATATTTGCCCATATTTGGTTCTTGTAATGGCCACACAATTGGTTAAATCGATTTGACATATTCTTGGCACCCACCATTGCCTATATGGCATCCGACCAATAGAGACAGCATAGAAATAAAAAGAAAAAGCCCCACCGGTAATTGCCAACAGGGCTCCAATCAAATATAGATAAAAATTCATAATTATTGTTTCAAACGGTATACACATCCTTCCACAGTACTTAAAAACTTATCCACCTGCGTATAGGTGTGGAATAAGAATTCCATTTCTTCATAGGTATCCACCGGATAGGATTCTTCATCATAATCTCTAAGAAAATTTGCTTCCAATTTTACAAGCATATCTCGCATGACCATTTTGGGCAATTCTTTTTCTCTAAGAAAATTAATCTGTAGATTAAGCTGACCATCCGATTTCATATGAAATAGGGGTAGCATACCAAAATCTGAATTACAGCGAAAAGTGAAAGTGCCATGGTCATCACCACGCCCCCACGTCATTTCGGTAGCATTCTCCTCTGAGAATTTGATAATCCTCTCTCCGATCTTTGCTATCTCCCGTGTACAATTGTTCCGCAAATCGTCCACGAACTTATCTTTCGTCCATTTCATAATTTTTTCTTACCTCAATACTTAATTAAATGGCTTTAAAAGGAAATAGAATTTAGTGACGATAACTTCCGCAAAAAAGGACTCGATAATAAAACTTATTAAAAGGAAATAAAAAATCCTTCATCAAAATTGAATTGCAGAGATAACCGCATTCGGTCTTTTATCCATTGCCAGTTTGTGGCCGTTTTATTTTCGACTTCCCAACTTTGATATAATGGCAGAATGATCGGTCCCAGTTGTAATCCTGCAACTGTATAGATATCTTTAAATTCATCGCCACCAGCCAAATCCAAAAATAATGGAGATTTTCCATCAATATTTAACCCCCAAGTCGTGCCTGCAGAAGATAGAGGCCCGCCATTTACATTAGTCGCATATCCGCGTAAACTCGGGCCCTGTTGAATGTATTGGTTTTGCAGGAGGGCCATCCCCGATTGTCCGGTACGATCAAAGGCTATGGTTGAGAATGTGGGATCTACCCCACCACTCAAATAGGTTCGGAAATGGTTGGGTACACTTTTGTCATTGAGGAAGCTACCGGTCCATAGTCGAATATCAACCCCCAGTTTTTTTGTAAAACTTAATTTTAAATTCGTCTCAAATGATGCAATTGAGAATCCATCGCCCACCTTTATTTCCATTTTCGTACTTAAGGTATATTTTTTCCCTTTGGGTTGCCACCGTTGGTCAAATCCCAATTCGAATACAGGATGCACCCCGGATGTGTACATGGTGGTATCAAAAGCAGTTGAATCCAACCGTGCATATTGCATGCCCGATCTCAGGGACCCCCCAGATTCACGATCGCCAAATAATCCCAAATAAGAAATTGAGCCTAAAGACCTTCCCTCCATTTGAGATCCTTTAAAACTCACACTGGCCTTATCGAATCTGACATTCGGTTCTAATTTTTTAATATAGGCCACACTCCCGACCACACTTTCATTTTTTAAATCCAACATCGGTTGAAAAACGGTCGTTGAATTATACCCCGGCGTCCCACCTTTATACATCATGAATCCCGGAGTCCATCCATTATAATAATTATAGCTGAATAGCCAGGGAAGAACATTAATGTCTCTGTCGTAATATGTGGGTTGATCCCACACAAAATGAAAATGGGTTTCTGCACGAGTGGCATTATTGGTTCGATCCACATCGGGCATATGTTCATCTGGGTCAATGATGGCATACCATACATTTGCCGGCGGTTTTAATACTGACCGCCACTCGAAGCCTTCGATCCACCGTTTTTCCAATACCTCATGGTTATTGCCGAAAAAGACCACTTCTACCGGTGTTTTTAATTTTCCCTTATTTGATACAGTAAACCGATTCCCTTTTCGATGAATTGAGAAATCCACATAATCAGTTGTTTCAAAAACACCATCAAAATACCAACTTAAATCCTTGTCCGTATGCTTTTCAAATATGGATTGAACATCCTCAGGATAGGGATGCTTGAATTTCCAAGTTTCATAATAATCCTGCATGATTTCATCCATTTTATCCTCGCCAAGATAATGTTGAAGAAATCGGGTGAACACCGCCGTTTTTGAATAGTTCTGTCCGTAATTACTACCTTTATATTCATCAGCCTTAAGATTTAAGGGTTGGGCGTTTTGGCTCTTTGCAGAGGATGAATATCTAAAATACTCATACCAGCTAAATTTTAAGTCTTTAGCTATTCCTAACTTATTTTGGATTAAAGGAATCACAACGAATCTTTCATTATCATTTTTATATTTATCTTGCCAATACCTTATACAAGAATATTCATTTAAACCTTCATCCATCCAAGTATGATAGCGTTCATTGCTCCCTATAATTCCATAAAACCAGTTGTGACCAACCTCATGCATTATGACCATCTCCAACATTTGCTTCCCCGGCATTTTTGAAATTACTGTAATGTTTGGATATTCCATACCACCGCCGGCAGATAAATCTCCATCCACCGCCGTAATGTGATTATAGGGATAGTCTCCATAATAGCGGCTGTACCAATATCCGGAGTCATGAAGATATTCGATTGAATTTTCCCACAATTTTGCATTTTTGGGCAGATAAAATGACCATAAAGTAATATTTCGCGTCGAATCAGCTAAATATAGATCTCCTTTTTGTACTAACCATTTTTTATCAGCAAACCAGGCAAAATCATGCACCTTCTCCTGATGAAAATGAAGCGTTTTCATTTCAGTGCTTGTGGAATCAATATCCGTTTTTTTCTTCTTTTTCTTCTGAGCCTTTGCCCATTTTTTAAAATCTTTTTTGGGCAGTGCGTGAATGGAATCTGATACGAGGGTAAGGGAATCTAACCAAGCGTATTCCGCTTCCCCATCTACTAAGTCACCGGTGGCCATAATGCGGTAATCTTTTGGCAATGTAATTTTCACATCAAAAGATCCAAATTCTGAATAAAATTCACCTTGATTCAAGTATGGCATGGGATGCCACCCTTTCCGATCGTAGACTGCAGGTTTTGGGTACCATTGGGTCATTTCATAATGTTTCCCGGTATGACCCAATCGAGAAAATACTTCTGGAATCTTTACAAAAAATGGTGTCTCAATTTTGATGGATTGGTTTGGCATTAATGGGGTGGGCAATTTCAACTTGATTACATCAATCCATTCTGGGTGCGGATCCCAATCTGCCTTTTGACCGTCAACCAAAAAATCTAAACTGTCAATAAATCCCCGTTGCGTGGAGTCAGATCTACTAAATCGTGAATCTTCTCCTGCTTGTTTCGCATAGGCAGTCGAATCATCTTTGTAAGCATTTGGCCAAATATGAAACCAAATAAAATCCAATGTATCTGGAGAATTATTTTGATACAATAATTTTTCATAAGCCATAATTGTATGGTCAGTATCATTAAGTGTGACTTCAATTTCATATTTAACATGTTGTTGAAAATATACTTTTTCTTTGGCGGGCATAAGTGTCATTAGTAAAACAAACAAAATGGTGAAACGCATAAAATATTCCTGATTTATTAATTAAGAAATTACTGGGATATTAAGACAAGGGTACAGGAAAAAGGTTGTCAACTTTTTCCGCCCCGAATTCTTGGCTTTACCAAACTTAATAAAGCCGGGAGAAATGTTAAATCAGCAAACAGTGCAGATAAAATCGTTATTGCAGATAAGGTTCCGAATTGAACTGTTGGTATAAACTCCGATAAAGTCAAAACCAAGAAACCAGAAACCAAAATAGTCGTCGTGGACATCATGGCAATACCGGTTCCCATGAGTGTGGCATCGTTGGCCTGCCGATAGTGGCGATCCGCTTCAGCCAATTCCATTCGGTAACGTGTGAGGTAGTGTAATGTATCATCTACCGCAATCCCAAAGGCAATGGCAAAGGTCATGGCGGTGTTTGGGCGTAATGGGATTTGAAAAAAGCCCAATACCGCTGCCATAATCATCATAGGAATAATATTGGGTAACACAGAAATCAACGCCATTTTCACCGATCGAAATAGAAAGGCCATCAAAATAGTAATCACACCAAATGCAATCAGAAAACTGTTTGTCAAATTTTTCACAAGATAATTATTGGTACGTAAGGCAAGAAATGCGGTTCCGGTGACTTCAACAGTGAGACCGTTGGGCACAATAGATAAAATATAATCGTTAATTTCATTTTCCATTTCAGTGCTTCGACGAGAATCAATATCTTTTATCTGGGCTGCAATTCGCAATTTGGTATAATCGATATTCATGAGTGATTCAAATTCACTTTCATATAGTAGCATATATTGAGCAATCATTTCTCGTGATTCTGGAATTTTATAAAACGTCGGATCTCCATCATTCATGGCCCGGTGAATCTCTTTCATATAGTCAGATACAGATACCACTTTCCCTACTTCTGGAATATTAGAGACATATCGAGACAATTGATCCAAAAATGTCAGAACTTCTACATCCTGAATATCTTCAAAAGGACTATCCTCATTCACTTCAATTATTATTTCTATTGGAAGCACAGCGCCCATTCGTTCTTCTGCCACATGCATATCATCTAAGAGTACATTTCCTGGTCGTAAATCTTCTAATAGTTTTGAATGGGGATTCATTTGGACAGCACCAAAAACGCCAACAATAGAAATAATAATACCCATCGCAATGATTTGCTTCGGATAAGCCCGAACTAATAGAATCACCCGATTAATGATTCGCATTCTGAATCCTCTGGAATATGCTTCCAGTTTTGATTCAGGCGTGCGCTTAATTATCATGAGCATTGATGGAATAAATAGCACTGTAATGATAAATGCAAAAAAGACACCGACGGCTGTATAAATACCGAAATCTTTAACTATTTTTATATTCACAAATGATAGGGCACCAAACCCGATTCCTGTTGTAACACTGGTGAAAAAAATAGCGGTTCCAATCTTTTTAACCGTTTGAAATAATGCTTCCTTTCGGTGACCGACTTCTTTGAGCGTATGAAAATATTTCACCAGAAAATGGACTGAGTCACTCACTCCAATAATCATGAGTAACGTGGGTATCATATATGAAATAATATTGACAGTGATACCAGAAGCCACCATAAATCCCAGTGTCCATATAATGGTGAGCCCCACCACCATCAACGGCAGAAGCAATCCCACTAAAGATCGAAATAGAACCGACAAAAAAATGACCAGCATTAAAGTAACTGGAATTAAAAACCGTACATTATCCGCAATCATATATTGCACATATCGGGTTCGAATGACGGGCAAGCCAGCTTGGTGCCAATCCCAATTCACCTGCAATTGAACCTGATCGATTTCTGACAAAATTCGTTCTCGTCCTTTATGCGCATTGTAATTCCGGTCAATTTCAACGAGAATGGCCGCCACCTTTCCATCTTCAGAAATCATATAATTTTTGACCAGCTCTGACGACATCATTCGTTTCTGTCCAGCCAATAAAGAATCTGTAGATAATGGAATTTCATCATATACAGGCTGAAGGAGATAGTCTCCACCTTCCGTAAATAATTCAATATTGGTCAGACTTTTGACAGATTCAACACCTTCAATTTCCGCCAGTGCATCAACCATCTGTCTATTCTTTACCAAATTCGTTCGAGAGAATGGATCATCTGATTCGTAGATGAGAAATACAATATTGTCGACGCCGGCAAACTCCTCACGGAAGGTCATGAATCTTTCAATAACAGGATCATCTTGACTGAATAACTGTTCGATGGTAAAATCCATTTTCACTCCCGGGAGATAACTACCGAGTACAATGGTCACAACCACCAAAAATGATAATGTATATTTGGGATGATCCAAGAGTTTATGGATGAGCTTTTGTGTAGTTTTTAGCATCTGTGTATTTTAATAATAAAAATAGGACGCGAATTTATGGATGGGATGGACATAAAAAAAGCCCCTCCGAAAAATCGAAGGAGCTTTAATTTAAGGGTGCTATAATCTAATTATAGATTATCTGCATTTTCGGTTAAATATTCTGCCACACCATCGGCAGTATTCACCATACCAGAATCACCTTTTTGCCAACCAGCAGCACAGACCTGTCCATTGGTTTCAAAAAATTGAAGTGCTTCTACGATTCGAACCACTTCATCCATATTTCGTCCCAACGGTTCATCATTAACAATCTGATGACGAACAATTCCCTTTTGATCAATGACAAAAGTGGCACGCATGGCCACACCACCGGGATAATAAGAGTCACCACCATCAGACTGAATGCCATACGCTTGAGAAATAGAATGATCCATATCTGCGGCCAGGGTGTATTTTAATTGACCAACACCACCATTATTAATTTCTGTATTTCTCCATGCATAATGTGTATGGTGAGAGTCAATAGAAATACCCACCACTTCTACCCCAAGTTCTGTCAGTTTATCCATTCGATGATCCATTGCAATTAATTCCGATGGACATACAAATGTGAAATCCAATGGGTAAAAGAATACAACAGCATATTTTTCATCCCGGGATTGTGTGAAATTAAAATCACCCACAATACTATCATCAGCCAATACAGCTTGGGTGGTAAAATCTGGTGCTTGTTTTCCTACGAGTACACTCATGATTATTTTCCTTTATTTTTATGTTTATGACATGTGCCGATAATGACCATTTTAACATCATCGACTTCAAATTGATATTTATTTTTCACTTTTCTGCGAACATCATCATCAATCAATTCAATATCTATCAGTTCACCACATTCCTTGCATTTTAAATGATCATGTGGCGCCTGGTTCCAATCGTATCGTGCAATATTTCCATCATAGATCGTTTTAATTAGGCCTACATCTTCTAATTGTTTCAAATTGCGGTATACGGTTCCCAAACTGATATTTGGAACCACTTTTTTTGCTTTTTGAAAAACCCAATCAGCAGTTGGATGCGAATTTGTACTATAAACAATGGATTGGATTGATTCTCTTTGATGACTAAATCGCATGGAAGAAAATATTACTTAATTAGTAATGATTCCTATTATTATTTATGTTTTATATGAAAATATATTTAATGTAATTTGATTAAAATAATTTTATCAATTAATGAAAGGAATACTAATGGCTGAATTCAAATGTGAACATTGCGGAATGGGAGTTACAGGGTTAAAGTGCTCAAAATGTGGCAAAGACTTGGTCCATGATCATATTACAACGGATGCTGGCAGTGAAGTCGGCGTGGCCAAGTGCCCCGATGGATGTGGCATGATAAAATCACCCCAATGCTGTGGTCATGACATGGCCTGCGACGTCTAATTTTTTATAGACTTCGATAAACAAAAAAGCCCCTCATTTATTTTATATGAGGGGCTTTTTTATATAATTAATTTAACGGATTAGAATCCTTGCACTTTAGCAGATTTTTTATATATCTGAAAGACTATATGCCAACCAATGGCTACCATTACCAGCAATAAACCATAACCATTCAGATAATGAGAGACACCAACAGTATGCTCATTAATCATCGTCCAAATCAAAGGCACGGACATATATGTATTATGTTTAGAACGTAGGCCTGCCATTCCCGCATCAGCCGGATTCGGCGCATCACCATTTTTGATGGCAGTAATAATCCGTTGTTGCGCCGGCCAAATTCTGTACCATACATTGAAAGCCATCATAGAGCCAAACATGGTCCCCAAATGAATATTATATGCACGATACGACGTCATTTGAGATACACAGATCAATAAGCAAAGAACGCCGGCGATACCCATAAAACTGGTGATTGTAGCAACGCGCGTATTTTTAGCCAATGAACTTTTATAGAAAGCATCATAGACAAAAACCATTATAAATGGAATGAGATAAGCCACATGTTTAAACTTGCTGGCTTCTTCACCAATTCCAAGTTCTCTGAACATGGAATCATTCATTTGCATCCAGTATACAAGTAATAAAAGGACCATACCCGTTACCCATGTCCAAGCTGCACCCCAGCGAAAGAAATATAAAGCTCTTGGCATAAGTTCGGGTACCACTTTCTTTTTTGTGTCACCATCCATCGTGGCGGCGACATGTCCATTGATCCAGTTAAAAAAGTATAGCAGTCCGATCCAAAGAACGCCTGCAATAATGTGTATCCATTTAAAAATGGGTGTTATGAATTCCATTGAGATTCTCCTTTAATGTGGTTTGTTGCCTACAAAACCGAGCAATAAAATTACACGTTTAAATATTATAATTCAACAAACGTAATCAATTATTCATTATTTGAATACGGAAAAATATCAGCCATGGTTTGTACTTGACCATACTGATTTTTATACACTATATGGGTTCTATCAAATTCAGTGTAATTATTCAATCCTGATGCAGCTGCCAAAGAATTCAACCCATTTCGCAGTGTAATAACATAATTAAGGACACGCCATTGCTTTTCATCAACAACTAAAGCTTTTTGATGATCTGTGTCCGTAGTAGCAACACCCACAGGACATTTATTTGTATGACATTTTTCCGCTCCGATGCATCCGACTGAAATCATCATTCCCCGGGCAATATTCACCAAATCAGCTCCCATGCCCATAGCAATAGCAACTTTGTCCGGACTGAATATTTTTCCGCTGGCGAATACTTTTACGTTATCTCTTACACCATATTTCCGCAAAGCATTATCCAAATACAGAATTCCGGACTTAACGGGTAATCCCATGGTGTCTGCCATTTCTTGATATGTCGCACCGGATCCGCCTTCCCCGCCATCAACAGTTATGGCATCGGGACCGCTTCCGGTTTCAGCCATTGCTTTACATAAATCATCCGCAGAATTGGGACCGCCCATGACAATTTTAATACAGATGGGTTTTCCGCCAATATCTCTTAATTTGTCAATGAAATCGAATAAAGTTGGTACATCATGAAATTGATGATGGCGATTGGGTGAATCTACATTTTTCCAGGGAGTTACACCGCGGATAGCTGCAATTTCTTCATTGACTTTACTCCCTTCAACGTGCCCACCGCGAATTTTTGCCCCTTGAGCTAATTTCAATTCAAACATGGCAATTTGCGGATTATCCGCTTTATCTTTGAATTTATCCGGGCAAAATTCACCTTTTTCTGTTCTAACACCAAATAATCCGGGACCGATTTGCATAATAACATCTCCCCCGCCCAATAGATGATAACTCGCCAATCCACCTTCACCGGTATGAACCCAAGATCCTTTCGCTTTCCCTAAACCTAAACTCATGGAGCTGATTGCATTTTCTCCCAATGCCCCATAGCTCATTGCACTCATACCTACGGGTCCATATACTTTCCAGGGTGATTTACATTTTGGGCCGATGACTATTGCATCTTCTTCCTTAAGCAACCAGGGTTGAACGTCAATTTCTTCCAGTTTTTCCTTTCTTGAAAATAATCCTTCAGTTCCCACATAACGTTTTGTTTTTATTTTCGGTGCGCACACAACTCGCATTTCTTCAGACAGCTTTGGAAACATAGAATTCTTCAGATACCACCCGGACTTATCAAAGTCTCTTTTTGATCCAAAGGCAATTAGCGTTTTCAAATATTTTCCCGCAACTACAATATTAGCAAAATCGGTGCGGCTAAATGGTTTCCCCTCATGATCTGAATCAAACATATACTGGCGTAATTCAGGACCCAGCATTTCAAATATATATCGGATTCTTCCCAATAATGGAAAATTACGAAGTATAGAATGCTGACTCTGGCGCCGGTCTTTTAAATAAACATAAATAAATAAGACTGGCGGGACAGATATAAAGACAATAAAAACGGTCAATAAAATATTAAGGGCTATATTTTGGAACATGGGGATCGTTACCTAACTTATTATTTTACGATTAAAATAGGGCAATGACAATTTTCCATTACTTTTAATGGTTTACTGCCTTTAAAAAACTTTTTAAGTGGATTTCGTGTGGACGTTCCCATAACAATAATATGATTATTTCCCGCAACTTCTTTGATCACTTCAGAAGGATCGCCTACTTTATAAATGTTTTTATAATTGATCCCACACCGTCGGATAAACTTCGCCGCTCTTTCTGCCGCATTTTTATAGTCCTCACCGAAATGTTCTGTTTTACTGATCGTTAAAATATCAACATCAATATTGAATGCCTGTGCCACTCGGGCACCATATTTTACCGCTTTTCGGGTCCCTTTCGAGTCATCCACTGCTAACAATATTTTATAGAGTTTATCAGGGTCAAATTGGTTTACAATAAAAATTGAACTATCAATATATTGAATAAGATCATGGGCCATTCGCCGTTTTTTACTACCACCGATGATGGTCACATCATATTGATGACCGGCGACTTCATCTCGTAACTCAGAAATGATTTCTCCATTCCGTAAAATAAGATTTACATCTTCACAAATGGTGCCTTTCAAATAGACTTCCGATCTATTACCGCCCGTATCCACTAATGTATTCTTTGGAAATCCAGCCTCTATTTCAGTGGGTTCAATAAACTTTTTTTCTGCTAAAAATTCAAAAGCCCATTCCAATACATCCACACCTGGGCGGTCAAAGTTCCAAGATTCCAACCGTTCTTGAGAAAGGCCGACCACCTTGGCGTTAAATTCGCTCACCTTTTCACCCACATCCACAATTGTGGTCGATGCTTTGAATGCTCGCGCAACCCTTATCCCAACTCTGAGTGTGGGGCCTGAATACTCTTTATTACTGACTGCGATTAAGATTTTCATAATGATCCGATTTTAATGCTTTTTTACCTGAAAAACAGCCAATATGTATTGGCGTATATGACCAGAAGAACAATAGAGATAACTCCCATTTTCCAACCTACTTTTAAAAAATCTTTGGCGTTAACCAACCCACTGGAATAGACAATTGTACAGGCCGGTGCAGCTACAGCAGTAAAATAACCAAATGCAGATGCAATGGCTGTAACCATTCCCAAGTGCATTGAATCTTGTCCCATATTCATTGTAATGGGCCCCAATACAGCCACGGTTGCTGAACTAGACAGAACATTGGCCATGGTGGTGGTCATAACTGTGACGATTAAATCTGCAACAAACGGTAATTTATTAATGACTGGTTCAATAAAATTGACAATGGATTCAGCAAGCCAAACAGCTGCGCCCGTTGTTTTAATATTTGAACCCAATGAGATGGTCGATCCAAATAATAGAATGACCCCCCAATGGGTATTCTTACTCAAATCTTCCCACTTGACAAACCCGCCGACTAAATACATGAGGACACCCGTTAAAGCGATGGTGCCAAGTCCAACAGATTCACTAAAAAATATCCAACCGACAAATACCAATAAAAAGATCACTGCAGCAATGGTATTACGCCCGGTCATTTCGGCTGACTTAGCCACCTGAATAACCAATTTTCTCACACCACTATCTAATTTGATAAACTCGGGTGTAAAACTCTTCATTAAGACCCAGGAAACAATAGGAATTTGAATTAACACCAACGGATAAACACGTAACATCCAATTAATATAAGACATGGATAAACCAGAGTCACGAAGATAGTCTATCATAATAACATTTCGACCACCACCAGAAGGCGTACCAATGGATCCAACGAGGGCACCATAGGCAATCGAAAATAAAAGAACTGCTGATAAATTTTGGACTTTCTCTTTATCCTCCGATGTAAAATGAATCAATGTCATTGCAATGGGCAACATAATTGCTGCAACAGTATGCTCCCCAATAAACGAAGCTAATATTGCTGAAATTGCGGTAAAACCAAATACAATATTTCTTGTTTTATTTCCCGTTAATGTGATGATTCCTAATGCAATCCGCGCATCCCATCCCTGTTTAATAATCGCAACAGCTAACATTAGTGATCCCATGATAAAAAACACAGCATCATTCATAAATGATTTGGCAATGTCATTGGCAGACCCGATGCCAAGATAAACCTCCATTACGAGGATATACATTGCAATCGCCGGTAAAGGAATAGGCTCAGTCACAATTAACATTAAGGCTGTAATAACAATAACTATGGATCGATATCCCTCGATAGATAGGCCGGACGGTGCGGGAATGAATAGAAGAAAAACACTAATGACCATGGTGATTAAGAACCATTTCTTTTGCGTAATCCAAAAGAGGAAATTGGTTAAGGAATGTTCTGAAAATCCAAGCATTATAGTTGAGAATTTACCTTGGAATTAATAATCGTGTGAACACTCACTTGGGATTCGCGATCCGTCTCCTAAAATGGCCCATTTCCAAATGGGCACACGTTTTTTTAATTCAATTATAAACCAAGACATGGCATCAATCCCTTCTTGCCGATGTTTGGACCAAATGACAATATGAAGACTTGTTTCTCCTACATCCACCTTGCCAATTCTATGCTTACAAAATATATCATTAATAGAGAATTTTTGGCAAGTATCTTTTGCCAGTTGGGTGAGTTCCGCTTCAGCCATTCCTTCATATTGCTCATATTCTAAAGCGGTTATGGCATCCCCATGTTCAGTGGCTCTTACTCTACCATTAAAAATCAATTCCGCGCCATCTTGTTGACGGGAATCATCATTCGGAAAGAAAGGTATGGGACCGTCAATTATTTCAATCTTGACCATTTAGCCCCCTTGTACAGGTGGAATGAATGCCACTTCATCCCCATCATTTAGTTCAATGTCGTTAGGAATGTATTTTTGATTTACCGCAATTCGTAAAGAAATGCCATCTAATTTACCATCTGCTTTCGATCTAATATTTTGTTCTAATTCTGAAGTCATTGTACCTGCTTCCAGCTCTAAAACAAATTCATCTATACCCAAAGCATACTTCACTTGAGAAAAACATTTTATCGTTATTTTCATATTATTTTAACATAGAGACACGAAGAACACAGGAATAATTAATATTGACTCTCAATAATGTTTTCATGTGTTTGTACTCATATTTTAACTATCCAATTTCAATGATTTCAGTTCGATGGTTCATCCCATCATACATAAGCAGTTTACCCACTAAATTTGTTTTAATACTCACAATTAATTTTACCGTTTCTATTGCTTGTATATTGCCAATAATTCCCGGTAGCATACCTAAAACGCCTGCATCTGCACAGGACACACCACCAGATGGTGGCTCGAGAAACAATTCTTTATAACCCGGGCTTCCGTCAACATTCAATACAGCTACCTGTCCTTCCCACCGATACAACCCGCCATAAATCATGGGTACATTTGACTCTTTGGAAAATCGGTCAATCAATTGTCGCGTTTGAATATTATCCGTCGCATCAATCACCACATCACATTCCTGAATGAAATCCAAGCCATTGGATTCGTCTAAATATTCATCTACACATTGTATCTTAGTCACAGAATTAATTGTTCGCAAACTTTCTTCGGCCGATTTGACTTTCGTTTTTCCAATATCATCTGTTCCATGTAATGGTTGACGATGAAGATTGGATAATTCAACACTATCGCCATCAATTAGAATCAATTTCCCAATGCCAGCTGCAACCAATGACTGAGAGACGGGGCAACCCAATCCACCTAAACCAACAATTGCCACGCTTGCATTCAAGAGCTTCTTCTGTCCTTCAAGTCCTACTTCCGGCAAAACTGTTTGCCGAGACCATCTGCTTAAATCTTCTTTTTCGGACTGGAAATCAATCCATGCTTGTGCACCACCCAATAAACTGAATGTATCTTTCAGGTTCTGTTCAATAATCATACCTTCTGTCACAATACCAAATTGACACACCAACACCTTTTTCCCTTCTATGGTATGAATGAACCCGTCTTCTGAATTAATGATGTTTATTCCATCCATGGGGAATTCTTTCCGCTGAGATTCGGGGCGAATATCAATCACAGTGAATTCGGATTGTCGCTCAAGAAGTTCTTTGGGTGTTAGAATCATTTAATCGATTTCCAGGGCAATATATGAACAGTAATATTCTCTCCCGGTAGCAATGGGCCATCTCCTTGAGCTGTCCCAAGAATACAATTAGTCTGCAATGACGATGTTAACATATGCGACCCCACTTTTGGGGATGGTTCACAAACCAATTGTCCATTCTCCATCCACGCCTTCCCAAATAAAAAACGATATTTTACCTTTTCCCTTGGAAACGGTTTTTTCAAGATTGCAGTTATTGATTCCTTCTCCGGTTGCCCGGTCAATGTATGGATAACAGGCCAAACCCAGTCCATAAATCCTATATATGACGAAACGGGATTTCCTGGCAATCCGAAAATCAATGTATTTTTTCCTGTACCAAAAAATAGGGGCTTTCCAGGTTTTTGAGCCACTTTCCAAAAATGCTCTTCAACACCCAACTCCATAAATACATCTCGAACATAATCGTATTTCCCCATAGAAACACCCCCAGAAGAAATAACAATATCACAGGTTTCCAGTGCTTCGGATAAAAACAATCTTAATGAATCTTTATTATCTTTAATAACGTTTCGCATGGTTATTTCTGCCCCAGCACAATTCGCTAATTCCGAAAATACGTATAAATTAGAATTATAAATTTGTCCTTCACCTAATGGGGTTCCCGGTTCAACTAATTCATCTCCCGTACCAAAAATGGCAATCTCTGGCTTCTTAAAAACAGAAAGATTCCCATACCCAAATGTAGCGCAGGTTCCTATTTCGCTGGGTGTAATGGGCGTTCCTTTTTGAATCAGTATTTTACCTTCTTTAATTTCTTCACCCCGGTTTCGAATATGCTTTCCTGGAAATGTTTCAAGCATTATTTGAACAGTTTCAGCATCTGAGAAACCACTACTATCTTCCACCATAATAATAGCATCTGCGCCATCAGGAATCTTTGCTCCTGTCATACATTGAATACATTCTCCCTCTTTAATAGAAACGTTGTTTGGGGTTCCTGCAGAGCTAACCCCCACCATATTCAGGGTGACTGGACTATCATTGCTTGCTCCTATTGTATCAACAGATCGTACTGCAAATCCATCCATGGCAGAGTTATCAAACCGTGGTGACGGAAAAGTTGCAACAACATCCTGAGCTAAAATCCTGTCACCGGAATTTTTTAACAACACTTGTTCTTTTTCTACTTTAAAGAGATGCTTTTCTACAATTAATTTTGCTTCTTTAATTGGTATCATAAAATTCCTTTGATTAAAAATAGAATGGCTATAAGAATGATGCCGCCCATAACTTGTTGAATTGTTTTAGCATTAAATCGAACTGCTCCCATATAGGAACCGGCAAATCCTCCTAACATCACTGCTCCAGCTAATGGTAAAATAAACTGTGGATCAAATGCGCCTATTTGTGTTCTTGCAATAACGCCAACTAATGAATTTACCCATATAAAAATTGCTCCTGATGCTGCAGCTTCTTTTTCTGACCCAAGTCTAAACATTATAATTAGAGGCACAAGATAAATACCACCACCAATACCAACTGTTCCAGCAATAAAACCAAGGAAACCCCCTAAACCAAAAATGAAAATCCACTTTTGACCTCCGGTTAATTGAAATGAAAACTGTAGATGGTGGAAGATATATATTCTTATAGCAACCATCACAAGAGTGAGGAGCAAAATAATCTGAAAAATATTATTTGGCATATCCAATATTCCTGCCAAATAAACCATAGGAATAGATGTTGTCAGAAACGGGACAATTAAATTGAGTCTTACATACCCTTTTCTCCAAAAATTTATCATACCGATAAATGTCACCACTAAATTCATGGTTAATGATGTAGTCGGAATGATATGATAACTGATACCAAAAATTGCCATGAGGGCTGTGTATGATGACCCACCACCAAGTCCAACAGATGAGTAAATCAACGCCACAAAGAAAAACAATATAGGCAGAAAATATTCCATTAATGTTTTTCACCTTTCATCATGTGAAATGAATGAAAAATGGTAGGAATCAACACTTTTAATGCATCTTTCGCTGCACCAGTACTTCCCGGAAGACAAATAATAATTGTTCTGTTTACAACTCCAACTGTCAGTCGTGACAGCATTGCAGTTTTCACTTTTCCTCTCCCGTAAGCGTGGAGGGCTTGTTCAATGCCCGGCAACTTGGAATCAAATATCTTTTCCACGCTTTCAATGGTTAAATCTCTTGGTCCTAATCCTGTACCACCGGTTGTTATGATTAATTCAACACCATTTTTAATCCAATCATTAATGGTCAAAACCAACTCTTCCGAACCATCAGGTAATATTTT
Source organism: Fidelibacterota bacterium (assembly GCA_018674655.1). Classification (GTDB taxonomy): domain Bacteria; phylum Fidelibacterota; class Marinisomatia; order Marinisomatales; family TCS55; genus TCS55. The sequence continues at coordinate 27,785 of JABGZQ010000057.1, forward strand.
TTGGTGTTTTACAGAACAATCTACATCTGAAAACCCATTGATTAATATAGGCCCGGATTTATCTACACCTTCACCAGATGAAATACTGTCACTCAAAGTAATGACACCAACATTTGGACGATATTCAACAGCATGGTCCGATTTACCACCAATTTTTTGGGTTAATTGTATATCACCAATATTCATTGTTTTATCCACGGATTTACACATATCATAAATAGTAAGTGCGGCTCCGGAAACAGCGGACAATGCTTCCATTTCTACTCCTGTGGCTTCTTTGGTTTTAACAATAGATCGAATAGAAATATCTTCGTCTCCTAAATCAAATTCAATATCAACATAAGATAAATTCAATTGATGGCACATGGGAATCATCTCTGCCGTTTTTTTCGCAGATTGAATTCCAGAAATTTTAGCGGTGGTTAGCACATTCCCCTTGGGAAGTGCATCATTCTGAATGGCTAAAATGGTTTCTGGAAGCATTGATATTTTTCCTTCTGCTTTTGCCATACGAGCTGTTGAAGCTTTGTCAGTTACATCTACCATTTTGACATTTCCAGTTTTATCTAAATGTGTAAAATCATTCATATTATCCCCCTATTTGAGTCATGGATTCCCTGTTGTCATTCCCTTGATTTTGGGCTTCCCATCCATCTTTAAATTTTTTCTTCATTGTTCCGTAAATCATGTCTTTAATCATCATATCAGTTTTTCCCGTCCGCATGGCATCTCGAAGATTTATTTCATTTTGGCTATAAAGGCAGTTCAATAATTTTCCATCCGCCGTAATTCGGATGCGATTACATGCTCCGCACAAACTACGTGAATAAGCGGGAATGACTGCCACTTTCCCCTTATAATCATCCACACGGAAAATATGGTGTTCGGTTCGAGAACCATCAATAGGCTTCAATTCACTCACTTGATTTTTTATATCAGCCAAAATATGGTCAGCCCCATAAAATTTCCCTGTTTTCCATATTTGATGAGAATCAAAGGGCATCAATTCGACAAATCGAACAGTAATATCATTTTCTTTTGTCAGTCTTACAAAATCCATGAGTTCATCATCATTAAAATCACGCATGCCAACCACATTCAGTTTGATGGATTGAATGGTTGATTGCATGGCTTTATGGAGACTATTTAATACCAGATCTAAACCATCTCGTCGAGTGATTATTTTAAATTTTTTCGGATTCAATGTATCCAGACTAATATTTAATCCGGAAACTCCTGATTCTTCTAAATCATGAATATATTTTGAAAGTAATAGCCCATTTGTGGTTACATGAATTGAATCAATTCCGTCCATACTGTTTGCATATTGAATAATGGGGAACAAGTCTTTTCGGAGCAATGGTTCGCCCCCGGTTAACCGAATTTTAGTAACGCCCATCTCACTGGTTAATTCTAAAAGATGAAATATTTCATCTATAGATAGGAGTTTATCTTCACTGCGAAAATTGATCCCTTCTTCCGGCATACAATACATACACCTAAGATTACACTTTTCATTTAATGCGAGACGAAGATAATTGAAGGTTCGACCGTGTTGGTCTTCTATGGGTGATGCTGAAGTTTTCAGCACACCAGGTGATGGGGCAGTATATGTGTTATTTTCTATCACTCTCATTCCAATTCATCCCCCACTACTAACGGGGAAATCGGGAGCAAATTCTGATGTTTCCACCAAAACCGTACCGGCCTATTACCTTATTAACCAGCTGGATAACGTAGGTAATTCGGCTAAAAGAACTAAGACAATTTAATCTTCTTTATTTATATAAAACTGCTCTTTTTTGGGGGTTAATGGTCGTCCCATCCAAAGGGGTCTTCGCAATCCATTTGGGTGAGTTTCCCGTTCTTTTGCCCATTCGTTCCATTTTTTAAAATGTTCGAATGATTTATTGGTATCCACAAACACATCTCCATATTTCTCATCAGGATTTGGAACAGAAATGCTCACTTTCTGCAGCCAGCAATGAGCGCCGGAAATTGGATCGGGATTGGCCGCATGGGTAATATTTTGATGAACGCCACCATCACGCCACCAGATACGATTGGTATCAGGATCATCTGTTTTCCAGGATTCAACCCCCTTGACTGTTTTCATTCTCCATTTTCCATCACCAAGATTTCGTATGTCAACGGTATTGGTCATAAAACGGTTCCCTTCGTCCTGTTGCCGACGCCAGCGACCGATATGGTGTGAACAGGCCACCACCCCCGGCTTAATCGCTTCCGTCACCCAGACCTTGTCCACAAACCAACCTATCTCGGTTGTGATTTTAAGTAAATCCCCATTTTCTGCTCCAAGCCTTTTTGCGTCTTCGGTATGAATCCAAATTGGATTTCGATGGGCGATCTCCGTTAGCCATTTGGCATTTGCGGATCGGGAATGAATGTGGGTGGGTAACCTGAAATTTGGTAGCAGCACACATTCATTTATATCCCGATCCATCTCACTCAAATGTACATGGCTTTTAATTCGATATCCTGGTGTGGCGTGCTCCGGGTAGCCAAAATCAACCATAGTTTGCGAATATAATTCCTGCCGTCTGGATGGGGTTGGGAAACCGTTATAATTTTTTCCATTAACTTGTATGCCAATTACCTTATCATCTTTTTTGATCTGTCCATTGGGCTGAACGATTCCGTCCGGTTCCGTTAATTCTTTTTCATTATTTCGATAAACGTTATCCTCCACCAGAAAAGCTCCATATTTCCGCATGTATTCTAATGCAGATAACCCTTCTTTTTCAGCTGCATCTGGTAATCCATTTGTATGCTCAAAAATGTATTGATAATATTCATCAATATTGATTTTTTCACCTTCGCGGTAAGGACTCATAAAATGCTTACGGATACCCAGATCATCGTTCCTATCAATCCGCCAGGAAAGCTCGATCCAGAATTCATCTTCTTCCCACACTTCCCCGGGATTGACTTCATAAGTGAATTCTACTTCTTTACCATCCCGGCGGGATTTTTCCCTTAAAACAGGCTGTCTAAAAGCAATCCACACACCGGCCTGTGTCTCATAAGAATTAATGTCATGGCGCTCTGAAGCATGCCCCATGGGCAGCACATAATCAGCGAAAAAGGCGGTTTCATTCCAGGTTGGTGTCAGGGCCACATGGCAGCCGATCTTTTCTTCATCGGAAAGCATCTCAATCCAAGTAAAGCCATCGGGATAGGTCCAGACCGGATTAAATACACGAGTGAAATACATATCCAGAGAACCGCGGTTGTCTTTCAGTAGGTGGGGCAGAATTTCACTCATTTCGTAATGGGTCAAGGTGTATTCCCTGGGCCAGTTCAGTTCATTCCAGGCATCGGGTCCCGGTGGTGAATCGAAGAATTCCGGATGAAATTTATTCCAGACGCTGGGAGATGTCCCCCCTTCCGTTCCCACAGATCCAGTAAGTACGTTCAGCAAATGCAGGGTGCGAGCAACCTGCCAGCCTCCTAAATTTCCGATGGATGCACCGCGCCAGACATGGGTGGACAATTTGCTACCTGCTTTTCCCACTAATTCAGCGACCCGTACAATCTGATCCGCATCAATTTGTGCTTCTTTTGCTGCGAATTCCGGTGTGTATTCAGCCCATTCTTCACCTAATCGTTTTATAAATTGATCAAATTCAACGGAATCATCCGGATGAAGATTCTTCAGATATTCATCCCAGTTCACCCAGTTTTCCATATAATTGCGGTCATACAGTCCATCATCCAGAATAATCTTCGCCATAGCCATAAACACAGCCGATTCACTCCCTGGATAAGTGGGCATCCATTCATCTGCCATGGAAGCGGTGTTGGACAGGCGAGGATCCATGACAATCAGCTTGGCACCTTTCATCATTCCTTCCATAATCCGCTGGGCGTGGGGATTAAAATAGTGTCCTGTTTCCAAATGGGATGACGCCAATAAAATCACGTCTGCATTGGTATGGTCCGGACTGGGTCGATCGTATTTATGCCACATTGCATAACCTGCGCGGGCACCTGCAGAACATATATTCGTATGGGAATTATGACCATCCACACCCCAAGCTTTCAGCACACGTTCCGCATAACCTTCATGTCCGGGACGACCCACATGATAGACCACCTTTTCTTTACTTTTTCGCAAAGATACAGCAATCTTTTCTGAAATTTCATCTAATGCTTGATCCCATGTGATGCGTTCCCACTTTCCAGCTCCACGCTCACCGACTCGCTTCAAGGGATATAGAATCCGTTCCGTATCATTGATCTGATTGATGGTGGCAGGGCCTTTGGCACAATTTCGCCCGCGGCTACCCGGATGGTGAGGATTCCCTTCAAACTTTTGTACTTTATTAGAATCTTTATCAACGTAGGCCAAAAGTCCGCATGCCGATTCGCAATTGAAGCATGTAGTTGGAATAATGGAATAATGTCGTACCTTTTTTTCCGGCCAAGCCTGTGGGTCCAATTCTGTAAAGTCATCCCATTCGCTGGGCTCGGGATATTTATATAATTCCCGTGGGCCTTCCATGGCGAATTTTTCAGACCAATCCGGACGGTCTGATATTTTTGGAATGAGCCCAATGGACTCTGAAAATGTTTCTATCCAACTGCGTTTCATACTTAACTCAATGGTATCATTTGCGGTACGCGGATGCGTACAAATTCTGTTAAATAAATTCCAATCAATGCACATATGCCTGCTATTAATGCCATACTTGGATAAGCATTAATCAATATGATGGGCACCACACTTCCAATGACAATACCCGCCCAGAAATATTTAGAATAATATCCTTTTGTCATGAGTTCAATAGCTTTGTTAGTATCGGTTGTATCATGGGGCATTAAAATTTCTTTTGCCATGATAACCATATTTGCCACAATTCCCCACAGCAATGTATTTGCTACTTCAGATATAGTGTCCGGTGCAATAAACATCATAACAACTGATCCTGCCATAATTGCATGAACTAACATATGTACTGCTGAAAGTTCAGTGGATTGCCATAAATCTCTCGACCGTGCTTGTCCAAATAAGAAGGCTGTATAAATTGCTCCTAATACTGCAAATACAGCACCTATATTCCATAACCAATCCCATCCAAGACTAAAATAATTATCGAATAATTTTAGCGTAACTAATCCACCAAACCCTGTGATAATATATGCACCACGGACAAGCCATGACTTCCATTGTGGCCGAAGTAATACATACAAAAATCGATCTGGGCGATCTAAATCTTTCACCAAAAAAGCGCCTGTGAGTCCCATAAATACTAAAGTAGTCATAAGCCCCGTCAATTCTGATGTTTGGGAAAGACTTCCATCAAGCATGTTCCAAATTGCCATCATTAAAAAAGTACCAGTAGCAATGGCTTTTGTCCACACATAGGCTGGGACTTCCCAGCCCCAAAGAACGCCTTTACTTGGGGAATCATAGACACGACGTGCTTTTGCTGAATCCACTTCCTGTTGAATTTCTTGTGTTACATTATCAATAGCGCGTAGGTCAATTGATTTGCCGGTTCTGGCAGAATTTTCCATGGCCAATTGAACCAGTAAATTTTCTGTATCCGATTCGGTCACACGCTTGTCTGCATATTTTGCATAATGCCCCACACCCGCTTCTTGTTCTGACCATAAATATTTCCCATCCCGAGTTGTTGCATTGGGATCAAGCATTTCATTCGTCCCATTCACATAATACAAATTGGGATTGGTCAATTTTTCCGGCTTTCGTGTCATGGTATCTTCATTGATAACTAATTGGGCAATCTTGGAATTAGAATCATCCAAATCACCAGAGACAATGGCTTCTACCGGACAGATCACCACACAAGCTGGCTCATAGCCATAATCCACGCGATGGGCACAATAATTACATTTAGCCGCTGTATTTGTATTGGGATCGATATACAAGGCATCATAGGGGCAGGCCTGCATACAGGATTTACAGCCAATACATCGGTCATTGTCAAAATCAACAATACCATCAGCTCTTGTGTGCAGTGCCGTGGTTGGGCAAATTTCTACGCAGGGCGCATCTGCACAATGGTTGCATCGATGGACTGAAAATTCCCGTGAGTTGTTTGGGAAAATTCCCGTTTCAATATATTTTACATGGGTGCGATTGACACCAATGGGAACATCGTGCTCACTTTTGCAAGCCACGGTACAGGCATGACAGCCAATGCACATTCTATTATCTATTATAAAACCGTAATTCATTTTATCTTTTTATACAGCCGATTCAAAAATGGGTCTTGAAGGTAGAATTTGAGTGTATTCATGTCACTAAATCTTTGAATATTTTTCCAACTAATATTACTTCAATATTATCATTTGGTTTATCCAATTTGGCAGAATGAATTTTTCCATCTTCCACTCTGAAACTCCCCATCACTTTTTCCCCATCTATGTCAATTTCATCATAATGAATAAATACATTCCGAGCAATTTTCAGGGGTTTCCGTTTGGATGAGCCATTCCCATCATCCATGGAATTCAAAAAAGATTCAGACCGCAACACAGCCCCAACTTGTCCTGCCCGTTCAATTTCATCTATGGTCATGCCCCCAGGATTTAACTTTCGCCCTAAATGAGATTCATATTCTTCAATCAATTGGTTGGCAAGTTTATCCATTTTCACCATGGAGCCAATATCATCCAGCGTAATTATGTGGTCTTTCAAGGCATCTTTTGCCAATGCACGAAAGCATTCATTTGGGGCATTCCACACAGATGCCATGGTGTCATAATCAAAGTCAAAAAGAATATTGCCCACTACAATACTCGCTTCGCCCATTTGCCCGCCACCAATACCAGCAACACGCTTTCCATTCATTTCGACTTCATGGCTCCCCACCAATTCTGCTTTTACATCAAAAAAATGTTTAAGCATTTTGACGACGGGCGTGAGCATTTGTTCATATACTTTATCCGAATTCGCCGGTACACGGGTTTTGTGAAAAACGCATTGATAAAAAAGTTGATTTGAATCCAAATAGGTTCCACCACCACCAACTTTTCTACGTAAAATGGGAATCTCTTTTTCATCGCAGACATTTCGGTTGAATATTTCATCCAGTTTCTGATGATAGCCTAAACATACATATGTATCGGATGGTTGAGAAATAATAATAGTATCCGGTGTATCTTCCGTCATGAGTTCCGCAACGGTGTGATATACCGCCTGCGTTTGCCAACCGGGAATTCGACCCATGTGGATTAACCGAATGAATTTTTCGTGTTTGTTCAAACTGGATTTCCTAATGTTCCATTTAATTGCATTTGCTCACGGATAACGGTTAATTCATCACCAGTGGGTTTAAAAGGATAATCTCGAAATTCTTCACCTGGACGATATGAACCATAAGGGCGATTACAGGCCATCACACCGTCACGATCAGGACAGCCATTTGTCATAAACGGGTTTCCTTCATTAATGGTATTTTGAATTAAATCTTCATCAGAATCAATGGATGTAATGAACCCATTCTCATCAAATTGAAATACATTTCGCTCCACGTTTTTTTCTTCAATGAGATATTTTGCCAACTGCACCCGACGATGGCGTTTAATGGGTTGCTGTGTTTGGTACTGCAATGTGGTTCCTGGCTCCGGATTAAATGAAAATAAATACCCTGCAATTTCTTCTGACTTTAATCGATATAACATATCCACTAAATCACGATCTGTCTCTCCCAAACCTACAATCAAATGGCAATTTACATTCATAGGGCCATAAATCTTTCGTGCTGCCCGAACCATTTCCCAATGGTAATCCCAATCATGGGGACCACTGGCTTCCTTACCGCGAGTTTTTATGAATAATTCTTCTGTAACAGCATCCAATCCATACCCAATAATATCAATCCCTTCTTCCTTCAATTGCTCCAAAAAAGGAACAGTCATGGTTGTGGCATTTACCAATCCGGATAGTGGAACTTCTGGTGCTGCGATGTGCACCTTTCGAGTAATTTTTATTAAATCATCATTCGCTCTAGAGTCTTGAACTTGAGAAATACAGACACGCCCCACGGAATTTTCTGCTTCTTTTTCTGCAAGCTTTTCTGCAATTAAATCTGTGGAAAATAGGGGCCAATCCACGCGAATGAAACTGTTTTCTTCTGCTAATCCGGGACGCTCTCGTGCTAATCCACAATAACTGCAATTGGCAAAACAGCCTTCTGGATAATTTTGCAATAAATTGATACATCCACATCCACAACCGTGAATTCGGCCCGGTTTGAGTCCTAGTTCTATGGCAGCCGCCATACTAATCCGAACATAATCCGGACTAATATTCAGCAATTCTTCTTGTTCTTGTGATGATAATTTTATTTGTTCTACATTCATATTTCTCCCTCACCAAGTCACGCCACAACAGGCATTAATAAATGATGGTTCTAATCCTTTTTCTTGCGCATATCCCACGATACCTTCTGATGGAAATGCAATGCCATTCAATCCGGCATTAATAGCAGATTTATCAATTTCAATTTTCATATTTCCCAACGGACGAGCACATCCCAATAAAATGGGTGTCGTCGGCAACAACAATCTTGCTGTTTCAAAAAAGACCCCTATTTCATCCATGGATGGGGGAATCACGCCTTCCATACCCGTACCTGTTAGTGGTAATAATATCACTAGCACTAATATTTTTGGTGGATATTTTTTAATCATGTCCAATGCAGCCCACTCGCCATTCATTTTCCCAAAATAATGTCCCAAAACAATATGGGGAATGGCAGGAATTTTGTGATGTTGTAATCGCTCTAACACAGCTTCATAATCAGATGGTTTTGCATCTAAATGATAAACATCTGTAATCGTTTCCTGGTCACCGATGATATCTAACATTACGCCGTCCACACGAACATCAGCTAATGCATCGCATGTTTCTTCGTTAGGCAAACCAGGATGAACTCGTATCACCATACCCAATTCAGCGCGGATGCGTTTCATATCATCAATGTGAGAAAGCAAGGGAACTTGATTCCGAATATCACTCCCGCCGGAAACCAAAATTCCTTTTGCTCCTTTTTCCTGAAGACTCTTTGCCATATCAAACAGACTGCCATCAAAGGATAGCAAATCCAACATATTGTCCAACATTTTGGTGTTACAATGTTCGCAATTCAGGGCGCAATTATTTCCAGTAACGCTAATGGATACAAATTCTTTCATTGAACCGGAAAATTCTGAAGTAGAATGGGGCTTTAGACCAGGACCGTAAAATGTAATCTCATCGGAAAAATTTTCTTTACGGATGTCAAAAGGATTTTTCAACTGTACACTTATTGGTTTAACGGCAGTTTCAAGCATGGACTCCCCTTGGTGTTACAAAACATCCATATGGGTCTGAAGAATTTTTTCGTGCCATAATTTCCGCTTTTTGAATGGCAGACATCAAGCCTTTGATTAGGTATTCCATGGGCAAGTTTGCTAAATCGCCCAACCATCTTTCATACACTTGAGTTAATGTTTCTTGGAGAGATTTATGCTGACTCGAATGCCAACGCAAACTTTGTTCTAAATCAGCAATGGCATGCTCTGAAGTAAAAAAGTCCCCACCTATGTAAGCAGATTTTATCATTTTTCCTGCAAGCACAATGCGAATATCCAGAAGACCACCTTCCGTTTTAATGATAGATTTTCCAATTGCGTCTGCCACATCTGTAGATTGGAATATCCAATCTGAATCCATGTATTTATCTTTTTCTAATTGACGGATTTCATCCATCTCTTCATTGGAAAGATCACTTAATTCTATGTTTGCATCGAAAGCGTTTTTATATCCATTTAAGATAATTACCCTGACATTATTCAATGTAAGTGGCTTTTTGTATTCCCGTTGAACAGTTGTCGTTCTTTCTGCCACGGTAGCAATTTCTTTATCAGATATTTTTTCAAAAGGTGTTCTTAAAACATTGAGCATATAAGACACATCTAAATCCACTAATAATGAAGCATGAAATAACAATCCGCCCGTGGCTGTTTTATGTAACCCCAACCCTGCTATTTTCTTCCCGTTCACTTCCAAATCATTTTTACGGCGAAATTCTACTTCGATTCCCAACGTGCTCAACCCGGATATGATTCCTTGAGAAAATTGTGCCATACGTTGTCGAACACTAGCGTAAGATTCATCGGTTTTCCCTGGAATCGCTAAAGCTACACCTAACTGATTTTCTCCCATAATGATAGCACCACCGCCTGTTGGTCGCCGATTGACAGGGATTTTATTTTGGGCGCAATATTCCAAATTCAATTCATTTTCAATGGTTTGAAATCGCCCTACTAATGCGCAAGGTTTGTAAGTATAAAGTCGAAGTGTGGGTTGAGATATGCCTGCACCAACACGATTGGCAAGTGCTTCATCACCCGCTAATCCATCGGATGCGGTTACACCATTATTTTCTATATACCGCCAAGTGTTCACCCAGCCATGCCTTGGGTTTCAAATCGTTCTATTTCAGATTCCATCCATGCGGAAAGTTCATCGTTGGAGACCATTGCACCTGATTCTTCTTCCCAGTTCGCCGGTTCAATTTTAATCAACCACCCCTTATCAAATGGGTCTTCGTTGACCAACAACGGGTTTTGCAAAACAGCATCATTTTTTTCAACAACTATTCCGGAAATTGGAGCAAAAAGCTCACCAGTCATTTTTGCCGCTTCCATAGAACCCATGACTTTTCCCATCTCAACGGGTGTCCCTACAGCCGGCAGAGTTAAATAGGCCATTTCGCCCAGAGAATCCAAACCCAGTTCATCCATGCCAACTGTAACAATACCAGCATCATCCTGTTTTGACCAGAAATGGTTTGAGTTATAAAAACGGTCTGATTTAAAATCGAATTGCTTTTTCATAAGTCTAATCCTTCAGATTGTGGTTCTGTTGATACTTCTTCGTTCGGATATGAACTGGCAATTTCTTCCATGATTGGTTCGGGCAGATCCATGGCTTCCAGGACAAAATCAATAATATCCTTCACCGCCATCGTATCTTCATTCCCCGATGTTTTTGCTGCATCGGCATACATGGTCATATCTTTTGGACACGCCACAGTGAACTTATTTACACCAACCGCTACTGCCTCTTCGATGCGATTTTCGCTGGGACGTTGAGTCATATCATCATGGTCTGGAAGCCAAACCCGTCCACCGCCTGCACCACAGCAAAAACTATTTTCTTTGTTACGGGGCATTTCCACCAAATCAATTCCGCAGAGCTTCATCACATCTCGTGGATCATTATAAATACCATTATATCGACCCAAATAGCATGGATCATGGTAAGTAGCCTTTATGTCCAATTTTTTCTTTAAATCAATATCACCACTTTGGATCAATTCCAGCAATAAAGTGGAATAATGTTTCACGGTATAATTTCCGCCTTTATCCGGATATTCATTTTTCAGCGTATTAAAAGTGTGTGGGTCAGTTGTGAAAATTTCTTCAAAGTCACATTTTTCAAGCATTTTGATATTTTGCTCTGCTAACACTTCAAAGAGTCCTTCTTCACCGGTACGTCGTACATCATTCCCTGCAGATTTTTCCTTTTTACCCATGATGCCAAAGTCTACACCGGCGGCTGTTAATACTTCCGCTACTTTTCGTGTCGTATCTTGACAATTTTGATTGAAACTCGCAAAGTCACCTACATACCATAAATATTTCACCGGTTCCTTTGTGGCATCTTTCAGTTTGATATCTAATTTTTTAGACCATTTATGACGACGGCGTGCCGATTCGTTAAACGAATTTCCTTGCTCGTCTAAACTTCGTAACACATCGGCTAATTCGTCCGGCATTTTTGCATCAAATACTTGATTTCGACGCATTTCCATAATGTCCATCATGGGCTCATTTCCTACGGGACACACTTCCACACAA